>CAIXLG010000061.1 GCA_903920215.1 uncultured Chlorobiaceae bacterium | reverse complement strand
TGACAATGCAGCTCGGCACATTGAAGACGCCGCTGTCTGTTCATAACAGGTTCAATGAGATGGGCTGGTCAAAGTATAATAAAGGTCATTGGATGACTGCTGACATGCAGATTGAACGAAGACGGTGTGTCTTTCCGGCCAAGCTATAACGGAGAGGATGGGAAAGAAATATTTTCTTTCAAAATAATTCCTCTTTTTGCTTGGATTTTTACATAACAGTGCTGAGTGCTGAGTGCTGAGTGCTGAGGGCCGAGGGACGAGGGCTGAGGGCTGAGGGCCGAGTGAAGATTGATGGCAGTTGGCAGTTGGCAGTTGGGAGGGAAGATGACGAGAAAATTGTGGAAAACACAGAAGCCCGCGGTTAGCGGGCTTTTTGTGTTGTGCGGAGAGGGAGGGATTCGAACCCTCGATAGCCCTATAAGAACTATGACGGTTTAGCAAACCGTTGCCTTCAGCCGCTCGGCCACCTCTCCAAAGTGACAGCGGAGGATGAGGGACTCGAACCCCCAAGGGTGTTAACCCGGCAGTTTTCAAGACTGCTGCCTTACCAATTAGACTAATCCTCCTCGATGATGTAAAGAACAGGTTTCAAAGATAGTGAATCCTCCTTGAAATGCCAGAAAAAAACGAAAGAGATCAACATTCTTTTTTTGCAGCGTTTCCTGGCGGTACCGGTAGTCCTCCGATACCATCTCTTTGCCACCAAAATTCACTGCAACGAGCTAAATTATAAGGAAATAACGCAAACTTCCATGACATGGGAATCTGCAAATACCTGTATGTCGCCCGGTTTCGATGCCGAATATAAAAATTATCAGGAAATAACAGTGAATTGAATTTCGATAATCCTTACCAATAATCGACAGTTCCTGCGTATCCAACCCCCCTACCGTTACATTCTCTCCCATGCATTCCCCTTTTTCAGGAATGTGGAAATATGTGATCAAGGCCTTTCAGGTGATAACCTTTACGTGTTTTGGCTTTGATTACAATCATCACACTCTTCAACAGGCAAAAAGCGGCGCACAGTTAGATTTTATATATATTACATATAACACTGTTATAGCTGGCTATTTTCTCCTTTCACCGTCAGCAAGCCTCAACAACAATGGAATTATCAGATATCTATTTATTAAATAAGCTTATACTACGAAAGCTATCTCTATCCTGACAGGAAACAATTATTCATGGAATTTTTACATACATACACACGTTACATATGTCTTGTTGTGTCATGAATCAGATTTACCTGAAAACCAATAAAAGAGGAAGCCATGTCAAACGCATTGATAGTTATAGCAAAAAAATGTGAAAACAAGGAATCAGAACAGACTCCTGAACAGCAAGCAGAACAGAACAGGCTTACGGCATATTATGAGTGGAAAGCGAAAGATGGAAACCTCTGGTCAGATAAAACCGACTGGTATGAGGCAGAAGATTACCATGTTGAGGGCATTACCGACTGAAAGCAAATATTTCTTTCGGCAACGATGAATGCCCCAGTCACGCCCTCGATACACGAGACAAAACCTGAATGTTTACCCCTTAGCTCAGGTGCGGGGGTAATATATTTTACCCATGAATGGAGATTACAATGTACGTGCAAGGCGAAGAGATCATACAAAAGAGCGCTTCCCTGAGGGAACAAAAGGAATTTGATGAGGCAATCAAGTTGATTGAGGAAAATATCGATTTGATTGACCCGTCTATACGCATGAATGCCTGGCTTGAAGCCTTTAAAGCTGCCGAAGAGAGTGGCAATTCGGCTCTTGCAAAAAAATATGCTCAAGTTGCAGCTCAGGAATATCCAGACCTACCGAGCATAAAAAAATATCTGTAAGACGAATTATGAAGCCTGGCAACCTTGGCCATCATTGCAACAGATATCCGAAAAGAATGATATCCGTTCAGTTACAGTGCGTGCTTTCCTGTTTTAATATTTTATTAATGCGACGCCGGAACCGTTCGGCTCCCTTGAAATGGGCATAAAGAAATGTCTGGACTAACTCCAAGACTAAAGCATGGCCGGTTACCAGACCACCAAGACACATCACATTCATATCGTCATCCTCCACGCCCTGATGGGCAGAGAACGTTTCCGTGATCAACGCAGCCCTTACACCGGGAATCTTGTTAGCCGCAACGCAAGCTCCAACCCCACTGCCACAGATAGCCAAACCTCGAGTAACCTCGCCGCTCGCTACCGCCCTCGACATGGGGATGACAAAATCGGGGTAATCATCACTGGTTACCAGTTCAAAAGCTCCAAAGTCCACAACCTCATAACCAGCCCCCATTAAATGAGGAGTCAGAAACACTTTCATTTCAAACCCACCATGATCCGCTGCTATGCCAACACGCATACCTGGCTCCTTCGTTTAGTTTTATCAACCTTCCAGTCTGACGTAACACATTCGAACTTGTAAAAAGCAACTTTTCTATCTGTACTGATGCGTTTCAAGAGATATTCTCTCTGTTTCAGCTGTTCCATTTCCAATTCAGAATCTCAGATAAATCCTTACCATGGTTATCGATGTAAAGCTTGTGCTCAATGAGCCGGCCCTGCATGAGTGTTTTTGTGATTGTGGCCATTGCTTCTGATTACGGCAGTAAAAAAAAGCACCTTATACCAAGTGTATAAAGTGCTTTTCAAAAAAATCAACAGCTTACTTTTTAGGAGTAAACACTGATAATACCCCCTGCAACACCTGACTAACTGCCGATAACACGTTACCCGTAAGGTTTATCGACGTTGTGCCAACAAAAACAATAAAGTTTGCTGACGAGATGATTCCAATTTTCACCAGCTCAACTTGATAGTGGACAAGTTTACCAAGGATTTCCGGCAACGTGTTGAGGTCACCTTGATACTCATTAATTGATACGTTTGACATGGTTGTTATTATTTAGATTTATTTAAAGGCAACATTTCGAATTGTTCTGTTTTTCAGCGATTACTGTATACTCGTCTCTTTTACTGGCAGTGCTTTTCATGTATCTTTTCATCGACCCAGTAACCGTGGCGATTGTAATGCCTGTGGAGCCCGGTCTCATATTCCCGAGTAAGCAGAGAGGCCTCTGAGTATTCCGGCGAATTCCTGATAGTCTCACGAAGAAGATCAACGTTGACTTTTCCCTCTTCCCAGCTGACACTCTCGATCCATTGTGGTGAAAGCAGTACTTTTTTTCCTGGCCACCAATTTCGCGTATCGACAATGAGATAACGAATCGCCCACGTCTCGTCATCAATGATAAAATCTTCAACGTGACCAATCTCACCGTCTGTAGCCTGGATGTGGTAGTCTGTCACCTGATGCGTACTGCGTAAATGGGGATCCCATGCTTTCTCTTCTGCTGTAAAGTTTTTCCATTGATCACGGTCACGCTCCAGGTAAGGATAATATCCCCACATATATGGGGCACCCCAGTAAATCGGCCATCCATAATACCCATAGTAATCGTTCTCGAATTGTTTGGAGACGGGCTTATCACTGTTCAATGATGGACTGTCTTCAATCTGTTTTTTTGTTAAATCAACGGTAATGAGTTTTTCAAAGGTATTCACTGCCCCAAGAGCATAAGGAGAAATGAGCACCTGCCTGCCCGTGAGCCAGTTTCCTGTGTCTGCGACCAGATAACGAATGGTCCAATGATGGTCGTCGAAGTAGAACTCCTCGACCTTTCCGATTTCTCCGTCAAGGCTGTCGAGCTGATAACCTTTAAGTGTTTTGGCTTTGATTAAAATCATTTCAGAGTTTTTTAAGTTTGCAACAAGCTGCAGAATGAAAGCCTCCTTTTGTCAAGAAATCAGACACAATACCCAGAGTATTTGCCAATCTCGCTCCCTTCGTTAATCACCATACTCTCCGGTACTCAAAAAGATGTGCTTAAAATTCATACATAATTTATATATAAAACCAACATATTCTAGCTTTTTTTCTCCGCCACCGTCGTCATATCCACAAATCAGTACAATAATTTTATTATCTACCTATTAAATAATAAGATAACGTAAATATTTTTTCTACACCGACAGGAAAGAATCTTTATTATTCGCTGACAGCTGAGATAAGTGCAGATGAATATGCATAGTAAATATATATTTTATTGCATTCTATCAACAATCTTAGCCTGGTTTACCGGGAGGTGCTCTTTTGCCTTTTTTGCGGAGGGGGGAGCCGTTTGGATAAACAAAAAAGACCACTGGCACAAGCAAAAAGTCCCGGCAGAGTGCCGGGACTGACTGGGGATAAATTTACACTCTTAATCAATGCCTGCTGTGCTCATGAGTTTCACTATCATGGCGGTCTCTGTCATGTCGCTCATTATCACGCATGGAATCACAACCGGCAAATAATAAAATCATCGCAATCATCAGAATCTTTTTCATGTGGATCTCCTGTTTCGTTATCAATATGAAAATAAAACACTACTCAACCACTCCCCCAAGCTCTCTTCACGTAATCAGGCCTGTATATGGCAACAACTGGTAACACTCTATATTTTTAATTTTGCAGCATCAGCAAGCAAGACGTTGAGGATTTCAATGATTTTTGGATTTCCGCTCTTCACACTCTCCTTGAAGTTTTATTGATGCATTGGCTTTGTGCCAAGGACCACACCCTCCGTTCGTTATCGGACTTAAAACAGCCCACAAATCATACACTTATATTATATATACAATATTATTATACAAGGCAAATAAGTACTTTTTCTGAAAATAATAGTGTTTTTATGAATTATTTATATATAATTCAAATATACAGAAGGAGGGATTGACAGGAGTTAATCTATGTGATTTTGATCCCTGTGTTCATAATCAAAAGGAGAGAGAAATGCTTGAAACCATCGCAGTGATCCTGATTGTGCTCTGGCTTTTAGGACTAGTTACCTCGTACACAATGGGGGGACTTATTCATGGCCTTCTGGTTATCGCAATCGTGGTAATCCTGATTCGCGTTATTCAGGGGCGACGTATTTAGCCGTATGGAAAGAGTGGCTGGCAGTGCACTCTATTTTTCCTGAATGCTTACGGATTCAATAAACACGGTAACAGCAAGAGGGAGCTGAAGAGACGAGCAGCTTCCGCTTGCCTGAATTGTATCTATCAAAAGAAAATTTCAATCAATAAAGGAGATTCATTATGAGTGTAAGAGATGACTACAAAAAGAAAGCAGAAGCCGAAGTGGATCTTGCACAGAAGCGGCTTGCTGAATTCAAGGCCAAGGTTAAGGAGTGTAAAGCAGATGCCCATGTAACGTATGCTGAAGAGGTTGATCATCTTGAAAAAGCGGTTGAAGATGCAAAAAAAATGCTGAGGGAGTTAGGTGAAGCTGGTGAGGATGTTTGGGAGAAACTCAAGGACGGGGTTGAGAGTGCGTTACGCTCATTAAGCGCAACCATTGAGGATATCGCTGACAAGATTAAACATTGAAGGGTGACTGAAATTTCATTCAAGCGGGGTTACGGCATTTTTCGACTACGGATCCGCTTGAATAACCATACACGAGGAGATCCTATGATCAAGGCACAAAGAACACCGCTGGATTTAATGGATGATATATACAGCCTTGCCCATTGGCTGACCGGCTCGGAGATGAAAGCTGCTGAACTGGTAAACAACACCTATCTGAATGTTGCTTCTGAAAGTTCTGAAACCGAGGTGTTTACAACTTTCAGAACCTGTTATTTAGAGAGTATTGATCAGGATGACGCATTCAGCCTGCCCGAAACACCTTGCTTTTCCAGAGAAACCCCTGAAACTACCCATCTCAGGCAGGATGCAGATATACGCCTTTCAGTCTTGTTATCAGCTATTTCCGGACTCAAACACCGTGCTATTTCCAGAATAATCGGAAAGCCACTCACGACCATAAGAGTCTGGTTATCCGAGGGGCGCAAGTCACTGGTACATGGCTCGCGTTTTGAAAGCCTCTTTATGAATATTGGTTGTTACAGAAGGAGTGAAGCGTCATGAAAAAACTTCGCATTGCCCAGATTGCGCCTTTAGTGGAACGGGTGCCACCCAAAAAATACGGAGGGACAGAACG
>CAIXLG010000060.1 GCA_903920215.1 uncultured Chlorobiaceae bacterium | reverse complement strand
GATCCCCTCAAACTTTTTGTTAACCTGCTCTTTCGGCTCCGAAGCACATAGTGGCAAGCCGGCTCTTTCCAGCTTTTCAATGAAATCAGGCAGTGAAGGTTTTGAAAAGAAATCGCAGATACTCCGGGCAACCACAGGCCCGATATCGGGCACTGTTGCAAGCTCCTCTTCGGTTGCCTGCCTGAGCAGAGAGAATGACGGATAAGCACTCGCCAGTTCGCGGGCCGTTGCTCGACCCACATGGCGTATACCAAGCGCATAAAGCAACCGCTCGTAACTTTTTTCACGACTTTCATCCAGAGCACGCACCAGATTTTGCGCTGATTTCCGGCCCATCCTTTCAAGCATTTCAAGCTGCGGCTCCTGCAACAGATAAAGATCACCAACATCACCCACCAGCTTGAGGTCAACAAGCTGATCGACCAGCGCTTTACCGAGAGTCTTGATATCCATGGCATCACGCGAGGCAAAGTGCAGCAGCCTTCCCCTTATCTGGGCAGGGCAATCATCCTCGTTGGGACAGTAATAACTGACTTCACCCTCCGGCTTTTCAAGAGTAGTCCCGCACTCGGGGCACACAGAAGGCACCCTCACCGCTTCAGCATCGAGAGGTCGTTCATCAAGCACAACACTGATCACCTTTGGAATCACCTCACCTGACTTTTCAATGATCACCCGGTCATGCAGCATGACGCCAAGGCGCTCGATCTCATCAAAATTATGGAGGGTAGAACGCGAAACTGTTGAGCCTGCGAGCAGCACCGGCTCAAGCTCTGCCACCGGGGTAATGGTGCCAAGCCGACCGACCTGAAACACAACAGCTTGCAGTACCGTTTTTGCCTGCTGCGCGGGATATTTATAGGCGATTGCCCATCGTGGGCTTTTAGCCGTGGCACCCAGTTTTTCCCACTGTCGGGCATCGTTGAGCTTCAGAACCACTCCGTCGGTTTCGTAAGGAAGCTTCCAGCGCTTTTCATCCCACTCTTGTATAAACCTGCTTATGTCAGGCAGTTCATGGCACAACCGGTAATGCCCTCCGGTATAAAACCCGAGCTTTTCGAGCTGGCGGAGTCTAAGAAATTGTGACCCCGCATCATCATCATACCCTTTCAGGAAGTAGGCGACAAAACTCATCTTGCGACGGGCAACCTCAGAGGAATCCTGCAGTTTGAGCGACCCCGCAGTTGCATTGCGGGGATTGGCAAACCGGTCTTCTTCCGGACGGCTCTCATTAAGCTGCTTGAAATCCTCCTTGCGCATAAACACTTCGCCGCGAACCTCAACCTCACTCTCTTCACCTTGAGCAAACAGGCTGACAAAATCAGGCAACCTAAGTGGTATAGACTGGATGGTTTTAATGTTTGCGGTGATATCGTCGCCCTGAACTCCATCACCCCGTGTTGCACCACGAACCAGAATACCCTTTCGATAAAGAAGGCTCACAGCAACTCCATCGAACTTCAACTCGGCAACCATATCCTGTTCGTGGACACCTTCAAGCAGAAGAAGCTTTCTGACCCGATTGTAAAACTCCTCAAGGTCGCCAAGTGAGTATGTATTTGAAAGGCTCAGCATTGGTTCACGATGCTGCACCGCAGGAAATACGCGCGTAATTGTCCCTCCAACCCTCTGAGAGGGGCTGTCGGGAGTAACAAGATCCGGGAACTGCCGTTCAAGTGCTATAAGCTTTTCGAGAAGCTTGTCAAAGTCGTAATCGGAGAGTTCAGGCTTTGCCTCAACGTAATAGAGATGGTTATGACGCTCTATCTCTTTGCGTATGTGCGCTATCTCCTCAGACGCGCTTATGATATCAGTCATTGACAGAAAGAAAAGATTATCTGACGGGTGAAAATGCCCAGCCGGCAAGATTTTTCAGAAAGCCGAAAGAGCCCTGTATTCCAAGCTTCTCCCATGTCGCCACCAGCACTTTCGGATAACGCCAGGCAACCCGAAGCATCACCATCATCAAATCCTCAATCTTCATCTCATCGCGAAACATCGCCTGTCGGTAGCGCTCGGGCAGTTCATCAAGGACAATCATGACCTCATTCATGAGATCATTGACAAAGTTCGGCTCATCGGTAGCAGAGTTAAAACACATATACTTCATCAAATTAGCCATCGAAGCGACATTGGGTTCGTAGGCACTGATTTTTTCCAAATGCTTTTTAGAAAAATCGTTTTCCTCAATCGCCCTGTCAAGATCGGCCGTCAGATGCGCCAGGTTGCGAACCATCGACCCGAACCCGCAAAAAGTGAGGGGAGAGCCAAGTGAAGCCGCGTCACCGAAAAGAAGAATGCGGTCGTCGGCAATCTCACGTGTACGGTTGAAACCGTTATGAAAATAAGCAGGAATAATACCGTACACCGGGCGATGAACAACAAAATCCTTTCCGGGTTTTTTATAATCAGGAAGCTTGCGGAAATAGGCATCAAAAAGGCCGAGCAGTGATTTGTCGTTCTGAGAGTCCGCCTCGTCATAAAAGAAAAGATAGGTGATATACTGCGACTCTTCGGCAGGAAACCCCTCCCATATCAGCTGCCGTCCCTTGCCCGGGACCATGTCGGCAGGCCCTATGCTTGCGAGAATTTCACCGGTATCAAAATCAACATCTTCAAAACCGCTCGCTATTGTGCCAACGGTCGGGCAGACATGAGTCTGAGGAACACCTTCGTTAAGCTGCAAGGCAATGGGTGAGAGTATCCCCATGACATCAACAAGCACCTTCGCCTTGTAATAGAATGCCTTGCCTTTTCCGTCCTCAATCTTGACAACAATATGATCGTCAAACCGGTAGCAGAAGGAAAAAGAGCGCTCTGCAAGAACAGTGCTCCCTGCAACTGCCGTCACCTTCTCTTTTGCCATGCCAAGCAGCTTGTCGGCATTGACAGCACAATCGAGCACATTTTCCATAGAGAGCCTCTTCTGGCTGCCATCCGGCTTGTAAAATTCAACCCAGCCGGTCTTGTAGCGGCGGACAATAACCGAATCGATCTCGCTCTCCGTAAACAAACCGGTAGCTGAGAGATTCAGAAGCTCATTTCTTGAAATATTCCAGTCTCTGGTGGATTTCGCAGGTGTCTGACGATCAAAAATCATAACCTTCCTGCCATACTTTCCCGCCATCACTGCGGCATGAAGCAAGCTTAGCGTCCCGCCCGCATAGATCAAATCATATTCGCCGCTGATGACAGCATCTTTGGGCAGGTCGCTACCCGGCATGATGACCTGTCGAACAGGATGCTTCAGGAGCTCCCAGTAACGATCAAGTTCTTTGATACGGCCGAGATGCTGCTCTCCATCCGCAAGGGTTGAAAATGCCTTGTAAAGATGAGGGTGAGTCTGCTTGATCTGGTTGAGTAACGATGACATGGAAAACTATGGGTATAAAGATATTAATGCCGATCCTGCAACTGCTGTTCAACCGCATTTTCTGCCATCGGCCGCAACCGCACGTCGCTCTCAATCTTTCCATCAACAAGATTGATCCTCCGCCCTGCACGGTTGGCAAACTCCTCATCGTGAGTAACAACTATAACGGTCTGATGCAGCTCCCTGTTCAGACGGTCAAAAAGATTATAGACATTATTCGCCGAGCGCGAATCGAGGTTGCCGGTCGGCTCATCACCAAGAAGCACCTTCGGGTCGTTTGCCAGTGCCCGGGCAATAGCAACACGTTGCTGCTGACCCCCGGAAAGCTGGCTAGGCTTGTTGGTATACTTGTTCTGCATCTCAACAAGATCGAGCAGCATTTTTGCCCTATCCTTGATCTCCTTCCTCGTGCGCTTTCCATTGATCATCATCGGCATGCTGACATTCTCGACAGCATTAAACTCTGGCAGTAAAAAATGAAACTGATAGATAAACCCTATCTTTTCATTCCGGATCTTGTTCATTTCCGGTTCACTCTTTTCGTTAATCGCCTCTCCATCAAGCCACACAGTCCCTGCAGTAGGCTTGTCAAGCCCGCCCATAATGTAGAGCAGCGTGGATTTACCGGAACCGGAAGGCCCTGTAATAGCAACAAAGTCGCCAGCCATGATTTCAACGGAAAGATTGGGAATGATGGTCTGACGGATATCCTTGGAAAGTTCAAGCTCTTTGCGGATACCCTCAAGTTTAAGAATGACTTCAGCCATCAGCTACTGTTTCCGTAATGTTGGTTTTTTCAAGTCCAGCCGTTAACGTCATAAGCTTTTTACACATACAACCTCTATGGTATTATATAACAAAAAAGCCCCGAAAGACGGAGCTGAATTTACGGAAAAGCTACAATCCTATGCTGAGTGCTGAGTGCTGAGTGCTGAGTGCTGAGTGCTGAGCGGAGGAACACCCTTTTTGCAACTAACTGAATGGGTTCGTTTTGTAAATTTTATTAGAACGCCTCAGATCGTCAAGCCCTTGCACTTTTTGATTAACGGATTTGCTGCTCGCCTGAGGTGCCTGATGGCATGATGGAGCTTGCGGTGGGACTGGACGTTTATAATTTCCCTAACAAGCTCAACGTTTGATGCCAATAAAACAAAGGTGCTCCGGGGATGTTTCTTCGTTTGTTGAGAAATTGGTACTCTATGGGAGCTATGCTGTAATTCGTAATATCATTGCCCGCCGCCCATCGTCTTATTTCTCCCTCATAACCTGTCAGGATCATGGCGGCCAGATAAGCTGCTTTGGAAGATGCCAATACCGCATCATCGATACGGAATGACCCATAGTAGATGTAGGACTTCAATTGTGTCAGACCTTTTGCTATGTGCTGAAATTCTTGATTCGGATCAAAGAACTTGCCCAGCGAGCCAATCATCAATGAGGTGGTGATAATATCGTTCAATACCGACTCGGTTGTAATGTTTACCTCCCCTCTGTAGGAAATCTCCTTTTGTGCTGTTGCAGTAAAGGATTGCTTGAGATGATCGAGATTGGATATCCTGTCGAACAAAATACCAATGTCGAAGAGTTGTTTCATTACCTCCATTTGTTTTTCGGTAATGCCTCCATCGGTATCCTCAACCCTGAATCGAATTCCAACGGTATTGGGGGCAAAAGCGGTGAGTTTATCACCTGTGATGGAATCAGCGGAAGGTATTTGAACGGTAACCCGTGTATCGTCTGTCTGAATCCACTCGTTTATAATCGGCGCTTGCAGCAAGGCCGGGTAGCCATGCTCTTCAAACAGAATATCCAACAAGATCCATAGCTCTTTATTGTCGGACTGCGAAAAAAAAGTGAGTTTGTAGTGAGCTTTGGGTATGTCGGGTTTATAGCTTCTCCGTTCGTCCAATTCGAATTTACTGAATATACCTCCCGAACAAATGCCGGTTAAAACGGCTTCGATTTTTTCTCTGCTTTCGGTGGTAACAATATCTACATCAATGGAGAACCGTTTAGGTTCGGGTAAAATCAGAAGGAGACTTGTTCCGCCTTTGAAGGTAAAAGAAAGGTCGGTTTGAGCCAACTGCTCGACTAAGGAAAGGGCATAAATAACCTTTTCCATAATGGCAGGGTTAGGGGCGGTCTTACGGTAATCGTTCCTTTTTCTCCTGATCCAGTCTGGCGTATATGACTCTGGTAAGATCATTTGCTGAGTAACTCCGAGAGAAGGGTGTTTTTTGTCATGAAATCAATCAGTTCCTGATCTTTGGCTCTCCGTTTGGCATAAGCCGTCATTTTGGTGATGTTGAGTGCATACGTCCTGTAGAGCGTGTTGAAAATATGCACAAGTTCACTGCCTTGAAAAGCGCTGAACAGTTTACGGTCAACAAAAATGTCTACCAATATTTTTTCAAGTGAGGGCGTGGCAATTTTCTGTTCTTTTTCAAGAGGAGCTTTTGTTACCAGCGGTTTAACAATGATGGACTCGCTTTCTTCATAAACGTAACGCTCAAGGAGGTTTTCATCAGGGTTTAAATAGACGTTTTTGTATTTCTCATCCTTCAGAAAATAAAAAACTGATTCCGTTGCCACCGCTTCAACCTCAACCAACAGCAAAAATCGACCTGGTTGGTGAATCATCCACTCGTTCAGCCATTGGGTGCTCCACACACACCTTCGAGCAACAGGAAACGCCTTGTTAAGCTTTAGGGCTATCTCTCTTAGTTTGGGCTCTATCTGTGGGCGAAACTGAGGCTTTGTTGAGAAGGTGTACACACCTCTCCTTATAGGCTTAAGCTGGCTTTTTTCTTTAAGCGAATAGATCCGCCAGGCAAATGTTGACTCTTTTAAATCAGGCTCCACTGACCTGTAAAAGCCCAGCAACTCTTCACGGGTAATGTGAGGATGATGAGCAAACCGCATTTTGAGCTGTTCTATGCTGAAATCTGTTGGCACGGCGGCTATCTGTTACATAATAGGGCTATTAAATGCACACGATAAATAACAAATATTGGACAGTAAACCAAGATTACTGGCATTTATTTGATTACAAATAGTAACCATCTATAGCAGAGTTGACAAGGCAGAACTTTGATGTCCTAAAAGCGGCATACTGAGCGATGCTCATGCAAGAGGTGGAAGACGAGTGCGGGGTCAGGCATACCAACACCCTGGACCGACTCACCCAGGAGAAATACCACTTGAAGAGTTTTTGAACCCGATGGGAATTACAAATAACTGAATGGGTTCGTTTTGTAAATTTTATTAGAACGCCTCAGATCGTCAAGCCCTTGCACTTTTTAGTTAACTGATTTGCTCCTCGCCTGAGGTGCCTGCCTGCTGAGTGCTGAGTGCTGAGTGCTGAGTTTTGGGCAAAGAGGAGAAAGAAAGTGCTGGGAAACGAGCGCCTAACTCTTCGATAAGCGTATCAAGACTTGCCTGATAGAGATCGGCAGACTCTCCCGGTAAAATCGGCACCACTCCCAAAAACCTGGAGATGGAGGGCGCTACAGCGACTGCGATAGACTTGGATTGGATGGAATCAGAATACTTGTCCATAGTAGCCACCGGTTTTTGGTGAGCCAATAAACTCTATCTTACCTGCTTCTCGTAGTTGCTTAAGCCATCTTTCTATAGTCCTTTGTGTTAACTTGAAGGAAGAAGCCATTTCGCCTGCCCTATGACCAGGATTTGCCTGAATGTATGCAAATAGAGCATTTACTCCGACATTTACTCCCTCATTTACTCCGCTGCGCTGCTCTGGCAGTTTAAATGTCATCACTACATTGCCCGTATTTTCATGCAGCGTAGGCACTGGCAAGCCAGCCGTCTTCATCAGGTTGGCAATTTTGAGCGTCCCACGCCCCCAGGTTTCGATTAGCCCACGGCGGTAGAACACCTTGGCAATCCAAGGGTTCCATGGTTTTGATTCATGAGCTTGGTAAAGTATTTCAGGGGTCAATCCAAAATGAAGCTCACCGGGAGAAATGATTTCCAGACGGTCGTCGTACAAGGCAACCGCTACAGAGCCGGCAGCACTGGTATAATCGCGATGGATAAAAGCGTTGGCCAGCGCTTCACGCACAGCTTCGGTAGGAAGCGCTGGCATGTCGATGCGCGCCATTTGGCCCGATACGATCTTGCTTGCCACCGGAAGCCAGTCAATCAAAAAGCGTTCAGCCCGACGCATGAGTGCAAAAGCATTGCCGGTATATTGCCGGTTGTCGAGAAACTCATCGCGGCTGGTGCCTTTGAAGCGGGCTACACGGAGATTAAATTGTGGAAATTCTGGTAACGCCACTTCATCTTTGCAAAACAAGGCAACGGCTGCGCGTGATAGTAGGTCGCCACTGACAAGCAAACCTAAACCACGCAATACTGCCAAGGTGTCGCGGGTACCAGGATCAACGCTACGCCCGCGTCGAATGGACTCTTCGAGAGTGACAAGTATTTCATGGACATCGAGATCTTCCTCACTGCACCCGACAGCCTGCTGGATTTCCCAACGATCGGTGGTGTGCATGGACTCTATCAACAGGCGTTGGTAATTGGCTCGAGGCATGACGCGCGTTGTGTTCAGCACGCGCTCATAAGGTATGCCGAGAAAAGAAATGGGGGCATGTATATCACGCTCAACTTGTACCATGAGAACTTCCAATCCAAGACTATCCCCTTCTGAAAGGGGTATGCGCTGAAATTGCAGGGAGAGTGGTGGCTCAAAACCCTGAAACTCCTGTGCCAGTTCTTCAAGGGTACGATCAGTCACTTTTTGGCCAACCACTTTGCCGGATGGAGTTACACCAAACACCACTTGCCCACCGAGGCCGTTAGCCAAAGCACACAAACTGCGACAAGCACGTTCCTTCTCTGCTGTTGACTTTTTGAGTTCCAACGTCAGAGATTCGCCTGCTGCAATATTTTTTAGGAGCTCAGTAAAATTCAAAAGGTTTTATAATCATCTTTTCTCTGCGTCCTTTCAGTTCCGGGTTGATTCGATTTTCATCGCCAAGCAAGCTGAGTTTGCTTCACACCGTTACACTACGAAGGACTATGGGTGTTAATTATCAATTTTCTCATTGAATATACACCAGCCACACGTCATCACCGCAGGTAATTCCCGACAGAAATAAAAAGGTTGCCACTGTACGTTATGAACTCCGCCCCCCAAGTTCTTGCGCTGTCAAGCGAACGCTAAATAACGCTAAAAGAAGTGTATTTTAACTCTTTTTCATGGTGTTGATAAACAACATATTCATTGTCAAGTATTTGACTGCGCATCCGAAAATAATTAGTTACTTTTAACAAATAGCATGATAGCCGTGTTACCATGATACAATCCGTTAAGGATCAGGCAACAGATAAAAAGAAGCAACAATGATACGCATACCGACACATCGTGCACCGACTCATCCGGGCGAGATGCTTCTTGAAGAGTTTTTGAACCCCATGGGAATTACCCAGCGGCAATTAGCTGACGCTATCCACGTTCCTTATCAGCGGGTTAATGAAATCATCAATGGCAGACGCGGTGTAACACCGGCCACAGCACTGAGACTCGCAAAATATTTCAACCTTTCCGCTGACTACTGGATGAATCTCCAACAGCGATGGGATCTCTATCATGCAAAGAATGCAGAAGATCACCTGCTAAAAAGCATAATCCCTTTAGCTCCGAAGGAGGCCAATATGGCCGGAAATGCTCAATCAAGCCATTAACGGTTAATAATTAGGCATCAAATATTGAACAGCAAACCGTTTTTACTGGCTAATATTTGATTTTCATAGTCCATTTTGCTCAGTTAGCCGCCCAGAAATTTACTCTCAATACAGCCCTATCCATATCGATATCCATAGCAAAATACAGGGAGGCAAAAAGGTGGGCCTCGGAATCTGAATTACACTTAACTACTTATAATATATTTCATTACAGTAGCTTTACATATTGATTGTTATACAACAAATCTTGTCGATAAAAAGGAGGGGTTTACTTACTGATGATTATACAACAAATATCTCAACATCATTTCGGGACATCTTATAATCAGATTTCTGACGAACAGTTGGAGTAGTCGTGTCGGCTTCCTTGGCTCGCATATGACATCTTGAAGATGCCTTTTCCGTATCGCTCACGACCCTGGCTTTTAACCAACCCGGCATACGGTGGTTTGCACCCTGCTCCTGCAAGCCGAGTGCGAGGGGCCAGGCCCTCATCACTTGTACTGCTTATCTACGACACACTTTTTAACCGGACACTACTGATATTTGGCATTAAAGATCGAAATTTTGGATAGCACAAAAAGAGGAGTGATATCAGGAAATAATAAAGTTTCTCCAACATGATAAACTTCCTTGCAGAGGATTGATAAAGTCAACCATTTTTCATATAATTAGCTTGCTTATTATTGATATATCACACAATCTTATGGTAATTTCAGATAATTCAAATATTGAGCACATTCACCGGGACTTCATGTTTCTCATGGGTCAGATTAACCGACAATGGCGACGCATCCTCAATCGTAAGCTGCAACCATTTGGTCTCACAGAGCCAATGTGGTTACCACTAATACATATAGCCCGATCCCCGACACAGATGTGTCAAAAAGATTTGGCAGCATCACTTTCGCTAGACAGTTCAGCAGTTGTTCGACTCTTAGATGTACTTGAATCTAGCAAGTTTGTTGAGCGTGTTGAGGGCATCGACCGGCGATCAAAAACTATCCAACTGACAACACTCGGCAAATCAACCGCTCAGCTCATTGATGAACAGATTAGCAAAAATCGTAATCCTGTGCTTGCTTGTGTCTCGGAAGACGAACTGAAAAATGCTTTCCATGTTCTTGAACGCATGGCGGAAACACTATTTTCGATTGAGAGGAAGGACCTTTAATGAAGCCATACCTCGATAACAAAGCCAGCAAAAACATTTCTTTGTATTCAAGCTATTCGGTAAAGCTCCCAAAATCGGCAATTGAATGTCTGCTATATAGAGTCTCTAACACTGAGATGGGAGAGTGATGATATCTCGACATACAGAAAGAACAAGTCCGTCTCTCTGGTTGCTGGTGTTGATTGTCATCAGTGGTACCTTGGCAATGCACATGTTTGTTCCTGCCTTGCCGGATGCTGCACGCACCTTCGGTGCAAGCAGATCTGCCATGCAAATGACCGTCAGCATATACATACTGGGCCTCGCAGGCGGACAACTTGTTTATGGACCACTTTCAGATAGCATGGGACGTCGTCCTATGCTAATTTTGGGACTTGCCCTCTATACAGTAGCTGGTTTTGTGGCAGCCCTGTCGGCAGACGTACATACACTTGTTGCAGCAAGGCTATTTCAGGCTTTGGGTGGTTGTGCAGGACTGGCACTTGGGCGAGCTATTGTGCGTGATACCTCCCAGTCGAACGATGCCGTCGCAAAACTTGCCATCCTGAACCTCATGATGATGGTCGGGCCGGGATTAGCTCCGTTACTGGGTTCAGGGCTTTCTCTGATTTTTGGATGGCGCTCCATATTCCTTTTCTTAGCCCTGCTCGGTGGTGTCACGCTCATGTTCACATGGTATCTATTACCAGAAACTGTTAGACCAATAGGGAATATCAAAATAACTACATTAGCGAGTGATTATACGCTACTGTTACGTTCTCCGTCATTTATGGGGTTTGCATTGGGCGGGGGTTGCGCGACAACTTCCATTTATTCGTTTATTGCTGCAGCACCTTTTATTGTTTCTTCACAACTACATCGTTCCCTTGGTGAAGTCGGACTTTACCTTAGCTTGCTGATGGTTGGGATGGGAATGGGAAATGCTATCACACGTCATCTCGTCCATAGGTTTACTATTGAACGTCTTTTGATTGTAGGAAACGCTGTAAGTGTGCTAAGTGCAATTGTCCTGCTTGTAGTTACACTCGCCAGCTGGTTGACGATAGTATCCGCGATTGGATTGATGTTTGTTTTTGGAATTGGAGCAGGGACTGCAAGTCCGGGAGCCTTGACGAAAGCATTGAGTGGTAATCCGACTGTTATCGGATCAGCTGCGGGCCTGTACGGGTTCATACAAATGTCGGTTGGAGCTCTTTGCACTTATATGGTAGGATTTGGTCACAACCCAACATTGTCTGCGGCTATCGTGCTGACAGTGACAGCAACGCTGGGACAGGTTGGTTTTTGGGTAGCTATAGGTTGGGATCGCCTAACGATACGGCATATCGGCACGTTGGAAATTGTATGCAGTAAGTAGATGAGAGTGACACTCAATATTAAACAGGAGGTGACTATATGCGCTTAGATCTGGAGGAAAAAGTAGTGCTTGTAACCGGGGGATCTAAAGGAATTGGTCTCGCTTGCGCCAAAGCTTTCTTGGAGGAAGGCGCCAAAGTTGCAATCTGCTCGCGGTCACAAATCAATATTGACAACGCTCTTCGCAATTTACCCGATGCTGTAGGGCTTACGGCTGACTTGATTCATCCGGAAGATGCTCTCCGAATAATTGATGAGGTTGAAAAACAATTTGGCCCCATCGATGTGCTGGTTAACTCTGCTGGTGCAGCCAAACGTGTTTTACCAGAAGAGCTTTCTCCTGTTGCATGGCGTAACGCAATGGATGCAAAATTCTTCTCGTATATCAATGTTATCGATCCTTTGGTAAAGCGGATGGCCAGCCGTGGGCATGGGGTTATTGTAAATGTTATTGGGATCGGTGGCAAAGTTGCAATGCCGACACACATTGCTGGTGGTGCGGCAAATTCCGCTCTGATGCTGGCAACCGCAGGCTTAGGTTCCGCCTATGCAAACAAGGGTGTTCGAGTCATCGGCGTGAATCCAGGTTTTACTGAAACAGAACGTCTTGTTGTGGGTGTATCCACAACTGCTCGCTTGGAAGGTATTTCGATAGAAAATGCTCGTAAAAACATCCTTGAACGCATTCCATTAGGACGTATGGCGTTACCCCATGAAATCGCCGATTTGGTAACATTCCTGGCTTCAGAAAAGGCTGGTTATGTTACCGGAGTTACCGTATCGATGGATGGTGGACAATATCCGTTTGTAGTTTAAAAGGGACATGAGCCAATGTTTCGAGACCTTGCTGGCTTTAGGATGATGAGAGGTAACCCCTTCCCAAAAAACGGGACCATTCTAAGCTAAAGTTTATCAGTACAGTGCGTCAATCTCGTTAACTGTACCGACTATAAGTGGAGTTCTCCGGCCCATTTTGTTGTTTTTCAATGAATTCCATGGGTGTTAAGTCACTCAAGTAATAATGCTGTCTGAGCTCATTGTAATTCCTTCCGCCAAGCTTCTTTTTCCAATTGAAAAAGGTGGCTTGCGAGATGCCCATCTGTCGACGGACCTCTTCGATACGGGTGCCGGAATCTGCCTGACGAAGAGCAAAAGCAATATGCTCTTCGGTGCATTTCGTCTTTTTCATAGCAATGATCTTTTGTTTGTTTCAAGATACTCAATGCCAGAAAACTCTAGTTTAGAATGGTCCCGTTTTTAGGGAATGCGTCAACAGGTGTGTAATATTTTACCCAGCTGCAAAATTTATTGAAAGAAAGTACAACGACATGCGTATTAAGAATTAGGACGCAGAATAATCTGTCTTTCAGGTAACTAAAAAACTCTATCTACAGACACAAATGAAAAAGCATCTTATCGCTGGCATTATCGTTTCACTCGCAATGACCGGAATTTTTGGTGGGGTTTCTTTCGCCGGTGACAAAAAGGCAGAAGTAAAGACTGAAGCAAAAATCGAAGCAAAAGCTGAAAAGAAGGCTGAGATAAAAGAAGAAATCAAAGCTGAGAAAAAAGCTCACAAAAAAGCGAAGAAAGCAAGAAGAGCAAGACACGCAGAGAAAAGAGCTGAAAGAAAAGCAAAAGCAGGCAAATAAGATTGACCCTGTTAACAAAAGGCTGATTGTATTAACAAGAAAAGCTCCTTCACAAGAGGGAGCTTTTTTTATGACCGGTTATTGGCTTGATATACTTTTGGTTCAGCAACAAAAGTTACTTCCCCGCATACTCCTCAAAGTGCTGTTGATGTGTTTTAAAATTCTGGATATATCGATCCACCAACGCATGATTGCCATTGAGTACCAAAAGGTTTTCAGCATTCTTCTTTTCAGAAACCTTGGTAAAATTGAAGGAGCCCTTAAACAGCGTACTCTGATCAATAATGATGATCTTGTTATACGCAATGGCAGTTATGCTTCGATTAGGCACCTGCGAGTGAGCCAGAAAATCAGCAGCAGTGTATTTTTCTCCAGCTAGCTTTTGCCCAAAGCAGCCTCAATCGTTTTTCCCCTATTGGGTGCATCGGCAAGCGTGTTTCTTGAAATGCAGTAGCCCAAGATAACTATCTTTCTGTTGGCATTTTATGCATTAAAACATGTTCCGCACTCTTTTTTTATTCGTAACGGAGGGCTTCAACTGGTTTAAGATCCGCAGCTTTCCTTGCAGGCCACAAACCAAAGAAAATGCCGGTAAGTACTGAAAAAGCCGTTGCAAGCACAACCGATATCAGAGAGGTCTTTACCGCCCAGCCAGCAAAAAAGGAAAGAATGAGGGAGACACCAATCCCTAAAATAATTCCGATAAAACCACCACTGACTGTCATTCCTACCGATTCCACAAGGAATTGGAGCATGATATCGTTTTTCCTGGCACCAATGGCTTTACGAAGTCCAATCTCTCTGGTTCTTTCGGTCACGGAAACAAGCATGATATTCATAATGCCGATACCTCCGACAACCAGCGAGATAGCCGCTATCGAACCAAGCAGAAGACTCATGGTCTGAGTTGTGCTGCTAAGCATCTGCTGAACTTCTGTCATATCCCTGATATTGAACGAATCATCATCCGCTTTAAGCCGGTGCCTTTTACGGATCAGCTCGTTTATCGCACTGGTGGTTCTTTGAATCAGGTTTGGTTGGGCAACCTCAACAAAAATGCCACTGAGATACGTCTTTCCAAGCACACGGTACATTGCCGTTGTTACAGGAATGAACACTACGTCATCCTGATCCTGAGGCCCAGAAAATCCTTTTGCTGGAGCAATGCCGATAACCGTAAAATTAATTCTGTTGATTTTAACGGTCTTGCCTATAGGATTGGTGTTGTCGAAAAGCTGCTTGACAACAGTCACACCAACAATCGCTAATTTTTGCCGTGTCTGGATCTCTTCAGGGGTAAACCACCTCCCAATCGAAGGTATCGTTGCTCGCATAGTACCGTAATCATATCCCACCCCGTTAAGGCTTGTCGTCCAGTTTTTATTTCCGAAAACAATCATACCGTTTCCGTTTACTACCCCGGAAGCATTTTTCACTAATGTGTGAAGCGAAGCAATTGCATCGACATCAAGAAAGGTAAATCGGGCAATAGCACCAGCACCTTGAGCAGCGCCCCTTATTTTAGCCGATCCAGCCCGGATTGAGAGCATGTTTGAGCCCATAGACTTTAACTGCTCCTGCATGGCCTCTTTAGCACCATCACCAAGAGCCATCATGGCAATCACCGACGCAACTCCTACAAGAATACCAAGGACGGAGAGAAAGGAACGCATCTTATTAGCAAGAATGGCCTGAAAAGCTTGGGCAATAAACCCTATAAAACGTCCATTCTGCCATAATGAGCCCATTTCGGCACTTCGAATGTCAAACCCGCTCTCTCCGGCAACTTTAGCTGTTGGCTCCATTCCCGGTTTGCGCTCATCGGAAACAATGATACCATCCCGCATGGCGATGACACGTCCAGCATACGCGGCGATCTCATTTTCATGAGTAACCATGATGATGGTTTTACCCTCAGCATGAAGTCCTTGAAGTATCTTCATGATCTCGGCAGAATTTTTAGTATCAAGATTGCCAGTCGGCTCATCAGCAAAGATGATCAATGGATCACGAACCAGCGCTCTGGCTATAGCTACCCGCTGCTGCTCGCCTCCTGAAAGCTGATTGGGGGTATGATCAATTCTTTGTTCAAGTCCAACCATCTTGAGGCGTTTTACAGCCTCTTGACGAAAATCTTCTTTAATCCCGCTATAGATATATGGAAGCCGAACATTATCGACAATGTCCATTCGCTTGAGCAGATGAAACTGTTGAAACACAAAGCCAGCAACATTATTCCGCACTCCGGCCTGTTCATCTTCGGAAAGTGTATTAACATTATTGCCAAAAATCAGGTACTCCCCTTTGTCTGGTTTATCCAGAAGACCAAGAATTTGAAGCAGCGAAGATTTTCCTGACCCCGAAGCCCCCATGATAGCAACAAATTCTCCCTGCTCTATCGTCACGGAAACACCACGCAATGCATGAACAGTACTATCCCCGATTTGATATGTCCGATGAACATCAACTAGTTCAAGCATAGAGCTCATGGTTTCGATCTTCTTTGTTGGGGCATGAAAGGATTTGAACCGCCATAGTTTTTCGGCAAAACAAAAGATGTATCGGGAATCAAGACAACCGAGTTGTCCGAAAGGCCGTTAAGTATCTCGATGTTATGTTCATCCTGCAACCCTGTTTGTACCTTTACATAGTGGCTACCTTGTTCACTATCATCTCTTTTCTGACGAACAACCATATTACCTTTTCTGCTCTGAACTGCCGCAACAGGCAAAAGCAGCGTACCTTTCTTTTCCTGAACAATAATCTTAATATTAGCACTCATACCGGAGCGGAAAACGTTAGGAACACGTTCAGGAATAACATCGACATAATAGATATTCACGTTATTCTGCAGATGTGACTCATAATAGATATGCTCTACAACCCCTTTTCCGCGGATATCCGGATAGGCATCAAGGCCAATCAAAGCTTTCTGGCCAATTTTCACTCTGCCAATATCGGTTTCATCAACATATGCCTTAACTATAAGTCGATCCGAGAGAACACTTTTTTTCACTTACAAACAAAATAGCCGACCATACAGGTCTGTAGCTTAACTGATAACCATCCCCGCCTTTATTGAAGTCGAAAGTGAATTTTTCCAAGGTTATTTTTTCTCTTTCAACATCCAGGCTGCCCAAGCAGCAATGATTGCAGCTACAAGCCATAATGGATTTTTGAGACTTTCAAGAAACTCTTTCATCCCCATTCATTTTAAATTGCTCATGATGCAATAAACAAATCACATCATGAGCAAGAGCTTGAATGCCATGAAATAGCATGAAATTACTGTATACTATTCCAATTGTTTTTTGTTAGACATAAAACCATTAACACTATTTGGCTTTCTGATGTGTCTTGTGTGAGCCATGCTTATGAATCCCTGCTGCAAAAGATTCACTGCAGAGTGATACGCTTATAACAAGCATCATAAAACCCATGACAACTTTTCGAATGTTAATAATCATATTATTCTTTAATGGTTAAGATTGACATTGTGGATGAAGCAAATCAAAAGCTCCCCACACTTTTATCTGACGCTGAACGTGGGCATATTCTTGCGCATAAATACCTTAATCCATGATTTTCGGTACTTTTCAGATGCGTCTGAAATCTTATTTTTTTCAATCATATTTGATTTACGGTTTAGTTATTTGCGCCACCGAAACTGAACGTAAAGTTGAATCCTTGATTCTTTTTGTTTGGAAGGCTTTTAACGGCATTGAAACCGTAGCCGTAATCAATACCAATCTGTCCGATAATCGGGAGGTAGAGCCGCAGACCCAGACCAGCTGATTTTTTCAGGTCGCCATAGTTTACCGATTGTGTGTTCATCCAGAGATTGCCAGCTTCAACGAAGGCCAATCCGTAAATGCTCACTGACTGTGACATACTCAACGGGTATCGCATTTCCGAACTGAATTTGGAATAAACTTTACCTCCATACAGGGTCGATGAAGGGTCGTTAGGATATAAATTTGTTCCAAGGCTCCGGTCACTATACCCCCTCAATGGCACAGTAGGCAGCGTTGACATGCCACTTCCTCCCATGTAAAAGAAGTCAGTATAGGGGATGTAATCGTTGTTGGTAAAGGTACCAAGATAACCGTGTTCGGTTGAAATGTTCCAGACAAGTTTTTTTGTGATTGGGAAAAACCAGCTTGAGCTTCCAATGACCTTGTAGAAATCTACGGTACCAGGAAGTGGTCCACCGGCAAGTTCTCCCGAGATTGAGTTCTTGCTGCCCTTTCGAGGATAGATCGGGCTGTCGATACTGTTACGGGCAAAAGTTTGTGTTACCGAATACTCATCGGCCTGGTTTGGAGAGTTTACCTGCGATGCATATAAACTCAACAGTCCACCTGTAGTGTGCAGGTATTTGAGTTTCAAGTTGGCCGAAAAGTAATCGTCCGGCCAGGTCAGACGCCTTCCGATTGAAATGGTTGAGCCATACTGATCCATAACTGTCGGAGTAACGCCGTCACTGTTATAGATATAGGCGCTATGGGTGTCGAAAACTGAAAATCCCACTGCTGTTGGAGTGCCAAAAGCCCATGGTTCAGTAAAGGAAAGGCTGAGAGTATTGTAGTTATCGCTGCCGAATTGCCACTGAAAGCCAAGTTTCTGGCCATCGCCATGCGGTAAAGGCTGGTAGGCATCGCGATTGAAGATATCCTTCAGTGAAAAGTTACTGAAGGTCAGGCCGAGTGCACCGGTGAACCCTGTGCTGCTGTAACCGACTGAAGTGTTAAAAGTATCGGTCTGTTTTTCGCTGACATTATAAGTAAGGTCAACAGTATTGTTTTCAGGATTTGGCTGAATATCGGGTGTAATCTGCTCAGGGTCGAAATAATTGAGCATGCTCAGTTCCCTGATACTGCGTACAACATTCTTGCGGCTGAACATATCTCCAGGAACCGTATAGAGTTCCCTGCGGATGACATGATCTTTCGTTTTTGCGTTGCCCTTGATATTGATGGTGTTCAACTGGAACGGTTCGCCTTCCCTGAGGGATATATCAAGATCGACGGTATTTGGTTTAATGACCTTCTCATCAAGCTTTGCTTTGAAAGAGAGGTATCCTCGATCAAGATAAAGCGAGCTGACGTCCGCATTGTCCTGAGAGAAATTCAGCCTTTCCTGGATGAGCTTTGCATTGTAAGTATCACCTTTTTTGAATTTGAAGGTGGTATTGAGGATTTCTGTTGTTGCGAAATCCTTTGTATTGCCCGTCCAGGTGATATTTCCGATATAATATTTCTGACCTTCATCAAGATAAATGTCCAGGAAAAGGCCTTTTTTGTCATTGGTATAACTGATCGCATCACGTAATACCCGGGCATCGCGATAACCGTTGTTTCTATAGAACTCAACAATCAGGTTTTTATCGTCGTTGAATTTATCAGTATCAAGTTTTGGCGATCCAAAAATTTTACGCCACCAGGAGTTTTGATGGGTTTCATTGAATACCCCTCTCAGCTTTTTTTGACTGAAGGCATCGTTGCCGTGAAAGGTGATTTTTTCAATGGATACTTTTGAGCCTTCAGTGATCGTAAAAAGGGCGTTGACATGATTTTTACCGTTTTCCTGAAGACGGAATTCCGATCCAGCTGTCAAATAACCCTTACCGGCATAGAGCTTTTCGATTTTGTTGACCGCTGTAAGAAGCTCCTGCTGACCTATTTTTTTCCCGGTTACCAGGCCTGTTTTTCGCCGTAACTCATCATTGTCAAAATTCTTGTTGCCAGCAAAAATTACCTTGTCAAGAATAGGCAGTTCTTTAACACTGAACTTCAAGGCGATTTTATGCTGATCTAAATCAGTTTGTTGAACGCTGATATCACTGAAAATCTGGAGTTGCCAGAGATACTGCATCGCACTGGAGAGTTAAGGTCCAGGGATGGCAATCCGATCGTTGACTTTGAGTGGAAGACTTGCGATCATTTCCTGTTCTTTCAGCGTTTCCAGACCGCTGAATGAGATGGAGGTGACCGTAAACACCTCTTTTTTTGTGTCAGTGCTTTTTGCCTGTTCTGCAGCCAAAAGCTGTTTACCAGTCCTAGTCGGCTTGGTTTTTGCTTCAGCGGTGTTTCCTATAGTATTCAGGGCAAGAGCAAGCAGAACTAAGGTTATCAGTTTTCGCGATGTTTTCATGGAGTCAGGTTCCTAATCAGGTTAAAGCTTGCCGGCAGATATATTTTTGTTTTGAATTTGTTCACTTGTCTGCCCGAACCCTCTTTCTCTCGTCTACCGAAGACCCGCAAGCGATATCTTTTCCATACACCAAACTCTCTTCTATCCTTTCTATACCTCCCCTAAGTCTTCTTTTCCAACCAATTACTCAATCACCGGTGATGAATCGATTATCGCAGTTAAAAATATCATCATTGGCTCCTGTTCCATGATTTGGTATTTCTTTGACGATAATTTTTTGAAAAACTTGTGTTTTCTTTCTAAAAAAGTTTCAAAAATGAAATTTCATGCGCTGGAAATAAAAAAAATAGTCGTCAAAACCAATAGAAGTAAAACCACAGAAACTTGGATGTAGGAGAGGGATGTTACTTTAACGGGAGTAAACCGATGACAAAAAATATCTGTTTAGCAGTAGGAATTGCAGGAATACTTTTTGGCATTGCACCTTCTACTGTTCATGCAGACGGTAGAATACGTTATCGTGGATGGGGAAGTGGCCCACATTGGGAATGGAATGGTGGGTATTTTATTATCGATATACGACCGAGTTTTATAGTCCTGTCGGATTACGGGTTTTCAGTTTCCGTTGGAAATCCTTATGACATAATCTACTACGACAATCTCTACTATACTTATGTTAACAATTACTGGTATTCTTCTCCAGCTTATAGATGGTACGTGGGTTGTTATCCGGCAGGATAATCTTCCTAATGTCATAAGAAAAAATCGATTAGAGGACATAAGGAGAGCTCGTGATTTCGAGTCTCGAAGTAATAGCAGTCAAGATGACCGGGGCCATCTTGGCAATATAATTGACAGCGAAAATCTAAACAATACTGATAGCTACGGGACTGATTATCCAGTTTGAAATGAGTGTTTAGCCGAGAAAGGTATACTTTTAATTGCTTGTGTGTTGATAAGTATAATTTGCCATCAAACCGAATCAATATTCCTTTTACTGAGCTCTATTGACTCATTTGCCGTTCTGGTGTCTTGAAATCATTACCGTTGATGACTATGCCGAAGACTCACTCAGAATCCATTCTGGAAGAAATCGAAAAAAGAAATGCAGTGCCGCTGCCGCATTGGCACTTTGCTCTCCAGCGATTTGGTTTTTGGATGCTTGCAGCAATCTCTGTTTTAACCGGCAGTATTGCTATGGCAACAGCAATTTATGTTTTCATTGATAACGATTTCATTGAAGACCATGAATACATCAACTTATTTTTAGCAGAGCGGCCGTTGATTGCTGAAATTGTATCAAGCATCCCTTATTTATGGCTGGCAACGCTAACACTGTTTACCCTTGTTGCCTATTACGGATTTCGGCACACCAAAACAGGCTACCAGCATGCCACTACGAAGGTTATTGGAGGAACCCTGCTAGTGAGCCTTTTGCTCAGTGTTGGATTGAACACAATTGATGTTGGCAAATATATTCACCGTTATCTAATAGAAAATGTTCACATTTATAACAATTTGGTGTACGCCAATGAACATCGCTGGACACACGCAGAAAATGGCTTGCTTGGCGGGAAAGTTATTCAGTATCAAAAGGATAAACATCTTCTTGTTTTAAGCGATTTTAACAAGAGTATCTGGCAGGTTGATCTCCGCAATGCCGAGGTACGACCCGGTACTCGTCTTGTTCCTGGAAAACATTTGAAAATTACAGGTATTATAACTGGAACGAAGACATTTAAGTCACTTACAGTACAGGGTTGGTCAAAGAGGTATCAAAAGCACCCTCTTCAAGCACCGAAAACTGCACCGATCAAGCATATTCTGGAAAATGAAAAAGTTGCTCTATGAGTGTACGCTCAAGAAAATACATCGCTCTTCCGCGAAGAGCCAAATGATTGAGTAAATAAATTTATCTCCATACCAGTTAACATTAGCTGGAGTTTGATCCAGTCTTTGCCATAAAAAACAATTAGAGGGACTTGTGTAGTCTGGAACTGACTGCACAAGTGTTTTACCACAAGAATATTTTTATACAATTAATGATGACTGATCCTGTTAAGGATGTTAACGCAGTAGTTCATCCAATTATATCGAGAGACTTATAAGTACAGGAGCATTTTTGTTATACTGGTTTTATTTCAAGGCCATATGGTTATCAATAATATCAGCATATTTCATATAAACGGTTGCTACAATATCTTCCCAGTTGCGATAAATTGATGTTGCTGCATTTTCACCTGCTCTTTTTATCTTGTCAGGATGAAGAGAAAGATATTTAATTTTTGCAGCAAGAGATAGATGGTTATTGTCAATCATGAATCCGTTGACTTGATCTTGGATACACTCCGCAGCTGATGCTCCTTTTACGACAATAGATGGCACTTGATATGCGGCGGCCTCCATCATGACGAGAGGTGCATTATCATAAACTGATGGAAAAACAAACAAGTCAGAACAGGCGTAAAGTTTTTTCAGAATATCTCTATCAGAGATCAAACCAGTGAACAGTACATGATTATGCAAATGCATCTGCCTGACAAGACGCTGCATTTCAGCATAAGCAGATCCTTCTCCAACAAAAACCATTGAAAAATTCACATTTTCGTCATTCAAGATTTTCAATGAATCGATGATCATTCGCACATTTTTTTCCCAACGGTGCTGACCAACAAAAAGAAGGATAAGGTCATTATTCCGACAACCAAGAAACTCAATTCCTTGCGCACGATATTTTTCATACGCGGATTTATCTGGGATTTCCATATCTGTTCCGTTTGGAATTATGGAATACTCACCGCGGTACCCATATTCCATAAGCGTTTTGCCTGTTGAAAGATTTGGCACCCAAACATATTTTACCGCATTGTAGAAATCGACTATATATTTTAACATGAAATCCACAAAAAGGGTCGAATCAAATATTTTTTTGAAATCTTCCTTGTATTTGCTGTGAAAGGTTGCAACAAGAGGAATATCAAGTTTTTTTGATAGATTTAATGCTAATTTTCCAGAAATAAATGGACAATGTGCATGAAGAATTTCAAAGCTCGTATTGTTCATCATACGTTTAAACTTTATATCGAGACCCGGTAATCCAATGCGGTAGGGATTCATACCGGGAAATGTCATGGATTTGAAAAGCAGAATATTGTAGTTTTCTTTGGAAAGATAACTATTAACTCTTGGTGCGATTAAATAGGAATTCGCATTAAACTTATCAAGCCAAAACGCATAATTATGAGCAGTCATGCCTACGCCATCCAAAACAGGAAAATAGGAATCATTGAATTGACATGTGATCATGTATCTGTTATATAGGTATTGCCATAAGCCGCTAAAATATTCCTCTGTCTTCTTGGAATAGAGGTGTATGTAGGTATTACTTTCCTGAAAAATCTACTTTCAGCTCTCTCATCACGATTTGATAACTTGGTTTATTCCATTCTTCAGGGATGCTAAATAGAATGTGCAGGTATGGCGGATAAGCGCTTTTATAATCAGCTAAATGCCGCTTATGCAGGTGTCCCCCAACATCTTTTTATTCGTGAATAGTTTTTCTTGAGCACAGGCTGTTTTCAACTGCAGTGAATCTTCTCGGTCCAGTGTTTTGCGTTCCGTTACCATAAGCAATTCTTTATCAAAATATCATCGGTTCATTCAGTTCAATTATTATACCGAGTTTTCTACTGAGCAAAATCAAAAAATCTATTCGATCAGAAAGCAGGTCGTCGTTACTCTTTCGGCCTGCTTATGCTGACACAGGTTTACTTTCTTATTCGAACTTCCCGCTATAATGAGCCCGAAGCTGGCGGGCATCTCTCAATGTCTGTAATTTAACGCGCTGTGCGGGTGTCAGTATTGAAGCAAGTTCTGTCAGGTAATTGCTTTTCAGGCGAGCCAGCGATGCATGCTGCTTGCCGATTTTTTCTGAAAGGCCCTCAATCTTTTTTCTATCCGGACTGACTTTAAATGATTCCGCTTGAAGTTCACGGTTTAATGCTACAAGTTCCGTCCTTTCTACAACCACAAGACTAAAATGTTTCTCGTGGAGTTCCTTCACTTTCGCACTCTGGCTGTCGTTCAATCCAAGTATTTCCTTCAATCTGTTCTGTCTGTAGTGGTATCCTTTATTCTCTGAAGGTCCTTTAAAGTGTTCTCGTGGATCTGAACCGAGCTCGGCAAGCCTTTTTTCCCATTCACGGTGGTAAGCAATTCGTTCTTCGACAGGAGCATTACGTAATGTCCCACGGAGGCCGGCCAGTTCACTATCAGAATAGTGACTGTAATCTGTTGCAGCTGAAGCAACACTTCCAAAGCCAAGCAGTGTTGCGCTTAAAAGCATCATCATTGTCTTTTTCATTGTTTTCTCATGAGTGTTTTTTATTTATAAAAAAATGTAGGATGTCCGTTAATCGCCTATCCTCCTTTGCCAATAATTACTTTTTCATAGTTTTCGACGACAGTTATTTGAAAAACTTGTGGTTGTCATTAAAAAAAATCAATGGGTATTATGACTCGTGAAGCTCTGAGTTGTGATTCTGTTGTTTACCCTGAATATTCTGGGGAAAGTGTACCACTGATTCTGGAGGAAAGTGTACCACCCAATTCAGGATGGATTTGATAAAGAAAACATACAGAAAAAACTCAGGATTTCTTTCTTCTCAGCGTATCCCCTTCAAGCTCAATCCGATGGGCATTTGCTGTCAATCGATCCATAAGAGCATCTGCCAAGGTTGGATCATTGATTACGTCATACCATTTTGATACCGGCAACTGAGAGGTGACGATGATTGCCTGTTTCGCATACCGATCTTCAAGGATTTGCAACAGTGCGATGCGCGTGGTTGCGTCAAGCGGTTGAAGGCCGAAGTCGTCCAGAATGACTAGCCGGGTTCGTTCAATCTGATCCAGCAGTTTGACAAAGGTACCATCCAGTTTTGACTGGAGGATTTGTTCAATGAAGCGATTAAAGCCGAAGTAAAGGGTCCGGTATCCCAGTGAACAGGCCTGCCGGGCAAGGGCGCATGCCAGATAGCTTTTCCCGCATCCGGTGTAGCCGGTAATCAGAACGTTTTCAGCCCGGTCAATAAAACCGCCATCTGCAAGACTCATAAGCTGCTCGCGGGTAAGGTTGCGCTGGGCGTTGCAGTGAACCTGTTCAAGATGTGCCGGATAACGCAGCTTGCTTTGCTGCAGGTAGCGTTTGGTGGTCTGTTCCTTTCGGTAGTGGCACTCCGACTCGACCAGTTGGGCGATCAATGGATCGCCGCTGACCTGATCGTGAACAGGAAGAGATCGGGCCGCTTCATAGGCTTTGGCCATGCCATGAAGTTTCAAGGAGCGGAGTTGATCAAGCGTCTGTTGTGTATTCATTAGTACGGTGGTTAAGGGTTAATAATAGGCTTCTTTGCCTCTGATATTGTCATGAGTCGGAAGGTGCAGCATCTTGTCCTGCTCGAATACAGGAAGTTTATCGCGGTTGTTTTCAAGCATATTTTTCAACATCCTGTAGCCAACTGTCGGATGCGGCAAGGCGATCCCGCAGGCAGCTTCCAGTCGGTCAGCGCCATAGCGATCCTTCAACCGAAGGACTCCAAGGCATGCGTCATAGGTTTGTTCGATAAACGATCGTGAGTCGAGCATGCGCTGCATGACAGTTTCGGTATGGGCTCCGATAGCTGCAGCCTTCCAGATAAAGTCACCGGGTGACCATCCTTGGTGGAGACGGTAGCGGCGGTGCGATTCCGGCATGTGTTCCGGTTTGGTCGTATACCCGTTACGCAGGAGGGTTCGCTGATGAAGTGCAATACGCTGGAAGTCCAGGAAAATCTCAACAACCGATTCATCATAGATCAGCTTGACCCGCTTTCCGATATACTGATACGGTACACTGTACTGGTGCCAGTCTTCTCCAAGGATAACGTGATAGCTTTTCTTGACGGTGGCCATAGCTTCATGTTTCAGCTGGAATGCCGTTTCGGGTAACGCCTGTAACGCCGATTTTTCACCTTCCTCAAACCTCTGGCGGCGGCTCAGTCCGTACTGCGGCATCAGTCGGTCATTGAACTCTTCGAGTAACTGGCGTGTCCGGAACTTGAGGGTAGACAGACTGGTTGCTGTCTCGTTGCGCTGCCGGGCATAGATCTGCTGATAGGAGAGGTGTACCGTTTTTTCAACAGAGGGTTTATCCTTGGGACGGGAGACCCGGGTGGCTTTCATGGTCGTGTGATAATGCAGGGCCCATTGCTCGATCAGTTCAGTAAACACTGGCTCGTAGCGGCAACTTTTCACGACCACTTGAGCCATATTATCGCTCAGAATGATTTTAGGTACCCCTCCGAAGTACTCAAGGGCACGGTTCAGAGCTGGAATAAGATGCTCCTGGCGGCTTGACGCCAAGGGCTCGACATAACCCATGCTGCTGAACGGAAAGGTACAGACAAGAACCGGGCAAGTTACCCATTCGTTGCTCTCGCGGTCAAAATACTGGAGCGGTTTTCCGGCAAAATCAATCTCAAGACGTTCACCCGGTGCATGCGACTGCGCCATCGTTGCCTGTGGTTGAGCCGCCATATAGTGCTTGAGATGAAGACTGAATTGCGCATACCGATACCCGTCCGGTTGTTCCTTCAGGTACTCTTCCCACAAGAGTTGTTTGGTTACCCCGAGCAATTTGAGTTGCTGGCCATAATACTGAAGCCTTGGCTCTAACTGCTGAAAACGCTTATCAGCCGTTTGGCTGGATCGTGGAGAATAAACCACTGAGCTGAGCTTAGCGTCAGGAAGTGCTGCCAGTTCAGCATAACTGTTGCCGGTTTGCTGGAAACGGACAACATATGCCTTGATGGTGTTGCGATGAACTTTGCACTCTCGATGGATCATGCGCACGGAGCGCCCATCGGACAGGAGTTGTAAAATACGGCGAATCTGTAACATGCTTAATGGATTGTTTGCCATTTGGTCTCCGGTTATTTACCGAAAGTACCTCAGGCAATGTTACAAATCCGTCCTCCTTGGGTGGTACACTTTGCAGCAGATTTACTGGTACACTTTGGTCCAGAATGCCTGGTACACTTTACTGCAGATTATTCAGAACCCGTTTCCTGTTGATCTTGTAACCTTGTTTGCGGAGATAGTGCATGATTTTCCGACTGCCATAAAATGGATGCCGGGTGTACTCTTTATCAATCAGTTCAAGTAACTGCAGTTCTGCTGCAGCAGGAAACGAAACGATAGACGGCAAAGAAACCGTTGAACGATTAACGGACGCAAGTGCGCATTGTTTTGTAACTGGCACTGGCTCTTTGTCACTAATCCACCTTTTGCGTGTGCTCATCGGGAAAGTCCGGACTTTTTTTTAAGCCAGTCCAACTCGACCTTTAACCGCCCGATTTCAGTATAGAGCTTTTCTGGATCAGCCGCCGGTTCAACTGGTTTTGGGCCTCGTTTGGCATCAAACAAGCTCGATGCCTGTTCCTGCAGCTCTTTTTTCCATTTACCGACCTGAACGGGGTGTACTCCAAATTCCTGACCGATTTCATTCAGCGTTTTGACTCCTTGAATAGCCTCAAGCGCTACCTTCGCCTTAAAGTCACTGCTGAATTGTTTTCGTGTTCTTTTTGTCATTACCTGCTCCTTTTGGGGCAAGTTAACAACTTAAACTGCTGCCTAAAAATCGGGGTCCACTATAGGATACGAGTACTCGGGTCAGATCTAACGTAGTCGCACGGCTTATCAGTAAACTGATCACTGGTACTGCTTAGTCAGGGCAGAAGTTTTTCGGAGTAGTCAAGTGAGAATGAACAGACTTACCTGCGCTGTCTATACGAGCAAATCCAGCGAAAAAGGACTTAAGCAGGAATTCAACTCACTTGATGCTCAGCATGAAGCATGTGTAGCAAATCATACATACATCCTCAGTCCAAAAAACCAAGGGTGGAGATGTGTAGATAGCTCGTATGATGATGGTGGTATCTCAAGGGAAACTGGACTTACTATATTTTCGTGGACGGTGTGAGAAGTCATATCTTCAATCAAAAGGAGATATGAGACATGACAGAGAGACAACAAGAGTCGCAGGAAGTACAGCAAAGAGTTCAAGGTTGATGCCAGTTGAACTGGACTTGCAATGAAAAAACGTACACCATCAAGAAACCTTGTTCAGTGTTGTTGATGATGATTGATAACCTTAACAGGCGCTTTCGTTTATAAAATATTTCGATACTCCAAAAGCTTCCAATGACTCAATCTCAAAAAATATTTTTTCCACTCTCTGCGTATAGGGTTTACAATGCAATTTGTTGGATATAGGGCCTTATGTTAAGCTGTGACTGATTCAGAAGATTTGCAATTTTACATAGCTTGGTATTAATAATACGTGTATTAAAATCCTATTCCCTAACCTTTTATCTCAAAAAACGACCGTTTTTTGAGATAATAACATCACATATTTCATGGTTAATGGTTAAAGCGATCGTTGAGTAGACCGGATAAGTTTCATCTCAGGTCTACTCAACGTTAAGCGCTCAACAAGAATTGATTCCGTAATAAAATATTCAAACAGAAACAGCTACACTTTTTAATCATGAAAGTGGACTTGCAACATTAAAATGGACACATCAAGAAGCCATAGCTATTGATTGTTGATTATAACGTAAAAACTCAACGGGAGATTTATACCCTAAAGTTGAGTGCTTCCGTTTCCGGTTGTAAAATACTTCAATGAATTCGAACAAGCTGTGTCGGGCCTCTTCTCGGGTTCGATAGTGTTCACTATACACTAATTCGGTTTTTAGGGTTTTGAAAAATGTTTCAGTAACAGCGTTGTCATAGCAATTGCCTTTGCCACTCATACTCTGAATCAGGCCATGTTTTGCCAGCTTCTTCCTGAATGACACACTCGCATATTGGATACCTCGATCCGAGTGAATAACTACACCACGAGGTGGTTTGCGGTGCATCAATGCCATATCCAGAGCTGGGTTTACCGTTGTTTCAGCAGTCATTCGCTTGCTGAATGAGTGTCCGATAATTTCACGATTGTACAGATCCATAATGACTGTCAGATAGAGCCAGCCACTGCCAGTCCAAACATACGTCAGATCACTCGTCCAGGCGTCATTGATAAAGTCGCCGACAAACACCTGATCCAGAAGGTTATGTGCAATCGGTTCCTTATGGTTTGAGTCTGTCGTTACCTTGAATTTTTTCGCCACTTTAGACCGAATCCCCAGAGATCGCATTAATCGGGCTGTCCTTGGTTTGCTACACCGAAAACCTTCCTCTTGCAGGCAAACGGCAATCCGCGGGCTACCATAGATTTCACGATTCTCCTTGTGGATTCTTTTGATGGCTTCCTTCACTTTCCTGGTTTCTATACTACGGTTGCTTTCAGGTCGCTGTGTCCACTGGTAATATCCGCTGACAGAAACATCCAGAACACGGCACATGGTTCTGACAGCGAAAGTACTCTTATAACCTTCAATAAATGAATATTTTAGAAAGGTGTCTTTGAGAACACAGCAAGTGCTTTTTTTAGGATTTCGCGTTCCTCAGTCACTATGCGAAGTTCGTGTTCCAGCTTGCGAAACCGCTCTTCTTCTGGATCTTTCAGATGCCCGCTGCCGGGAAAAGGTGCAGCCTTGCTCGCTGAATATTCCTTTTTCCACCGCCTCAGCAAATCAGGCCTGATTCCTAAACTGGCGGCTGTCTCTATGATTGATTTATTACTTCGCATCATCAACTCAACAGCATCAACTTTAAACTCTTTGCTGTACTGTCTGCGACTCTCGTTGCCTGTCTGTGTCATGTCTCATATCTCCTTTTGTTTGAACATATGACTTCTCACACTGTCCACGAAAATATAGCAAGTTCAAAGTAGTGCTGCCGTCTTAGAGAAGATGTCAGCCAAATATTGATCGCGTTAGGAAAGTGTTACGGAAAGACTTTTTGCTGAGCGCTTATAGAGATTTACTTATACAGCATGCTGATACTTGCAAAAAAAACGCTTTAACTCCTCATTTTATTATTATTTACCGTTTTGAGCTAAATTTCTTGAAAAAACTAAGACATAGTATTACAATAACAGGCTCTAAAAACTCAAGCCATTGCTTGGGCTGTTTTTTTATATAAACGTTAACATAGTTCATGATATCGTCTTTTGAAGATCGTCTTTTAAGTGCATTACGAGGTTTTAATCATTTCTTGCACGCTTTTATGGCCATAGCACTGGTGCTGGCAAGTATGATGGTTCTTTGGGAGTTTTCTATGGATGTTGTTTATTCATTTGAGATAAATAATCTTGCTTCTGGCTTTTTGAAAGCACTGGGAACTCTTTTTATTGTATGGACACTTTCTGCCCTGATTTCTGCAGAGATTAATTATGTCCAAAACGGAGTATTTCATGTTATTGTTTTTATTGAAGTTGCTATGATAAGCCTCCTTCGCCAGCTTATCGTTGAACCAGTACGAACAGCAACAGCAGTGAAAAGTTCAGAACAGCTTACGAGTCCATGGCATTTTGGACTTATTCTGGTAGCTCTTCTTGTAATCGGCATTCTGCACAAACTGGTGACCAGTTCAGAAAAAAAAGATCCCGTTTAGGTTGACTCGAAAGTTAAAAATCAATTCTGTACTGTTAAGTTATCGAAAATAAGGACTGAAGATTATCGTTGACGAGCGGATTTAGACCTGAGAAGAGAATATTGAAGAATTTAGGCCACTCTGTGGATTCAAGTCAAATTCTGCCAAGTCACAAAAGCTTGATGATTTGTATTTCGATAGTCAGAGGCTGTTTCTTAACAATGGAAAATTCGAAACAGGTTACCGATATTTATTTCCGCATCGGGGTTTATTTTCTTTTCCATAGTTTAACCCTACCAAATTTCAGCCTTCTTCGCAACTTAACAGTACCCTGGTCACTTTAGTGTACCCTATCCAGTAGACAAAAAAGGGGCGAGTTGGTGTTGGTAACCACCATGCTTGGTAGCACATAGAATTTAGAACGATTGGTTCCTGCCAGTGCACACTGCCTTGCAACAGGCAGGGGATGTTTTTCGCTGATCCAGCTCCTCCGCGTTCTCATCGGGAGAATCCAGATTTTTTTTAGCCAATCCAACTCCATCTTCAATCGACCGATTTCTGTATACAGCTTTTCGGGATTTTCAGACGACTCAATCGGTTTCGCACCTCTTTTAGCATCAAACAAGCCCGATGCCTGTTCTTGCGGTTCTTTCTTCCACTTCCCGACCTGAACGGGATGAACATCGAATTCCTGACCGATTTCATTCAGTGTTTTGACCCCGTGAATCGCTTCAAGTGCGACCTTGGCCTTAAAATCACTACTAAAGCTTTTTCGTTTCTTTTCACTCATAACTTGCTCCTGTTTAGGGCAAGTTACCAGCTTAATCCAGTGTCTAAAAATCGGGGTCCGCTATAATTATGCTGGCCCATGGAAAAAAGTTGAAATTCTTGCGCAAGGAAAAAATGAAAAGATCGTCAAACTCAAAACAGCCAAGAGCTATCATAGGAAAACAAAGCATACAATTTGCTTGTTTGACACCGATGGCAAACTTATAACGTACTGCTATAGTTAATTAAAAAAAGACTTTGTGAACTACCTTTATCAGCTAATAATTTAACAACAGGCAATCACTGGTGTCAGGTATATATAAAATAGCACTCAAGCTTCTTGTCAATGACAAGACGAAATTTCTCGCATTGTTGCTTGGTATTACGTTTTCTGTATTTCTCATGATCATGATGATGTCAATGTTTTCGGGAATATTAGCTCGTTCCTCATCATCAGTATATAATGTCGGAGCAAAAATATGGGTCATGGATCCTGCGGTGAACAATGCTACCAGCAGCATTCCCATGCCTGATTATGTCCTTTCGACGGCAAAAAGTATCAACGGGGTTAAATATGCCGTTCCCATCTACTTTGGTAACGCGCTGGTCAAACTCAAAAGCGGCGCTTATCAGGCAGTATCTGTCGTTGGTCTTGATGATGCGACTCTTTATGGCAGACCGGAATTGACCGAAGGAAAGATTGAGGATATTTATGCTGAAAACGCCTTTTTTGTGGTCAAGGATGCCGAATTCAAAAAGCTTGAAAGTCCCACCGTTGGAACCGAATTTGAAATCAATGACCATCGGGGACTCATCGTTGGTGTAGCAAAAGTTACTTCTTCGGGTCTTTTTGGTATTCCTACCCTCTACACTACCTATAATAGAGCGATTACCTACATTCCTTCGATGCGCTTTACCACCTCATATATTCTGATTGAGCCGAAACACGAATCCGATATTCCTTTTATTCAGCAGCAAATCAAAAAACTCGGCTATCAGGCACTGACCCGTGATCAGTTTGTACAGAAAATCTCTGATTTTTATACCTATCAGACAGGCATGGGTATGAACGTCCTGATGATGACGGCAATAAGTTTTATAGTCGGCCTTTCGATTTCCGGCCAGACATTCTATACATTTATCCTCGAAAACCTGGAACGGTTTGGTGCCTTGAAAGCCATCGGCGCCAAAGGGCATGAGTTGATTGCAATAATTCTGTTTCAGGCGTCATTTACCTCCGTCCTGGGCTATGGGCTTGGTGTAGGGTTGGCCTCAGGCCTTATGATTCTTGCCAGACTCCGCCTGCCAAGCTATGCGTCCCAGGTTACCTATATCAATCTCAGCTTTGCATTTTTTATGGTACTCATTATAGCAGGAGTTTCCAGTTATATCGGTGTCCGGAAAGTTATCCAGATACAACCGTTTGATATTTTCAGGGGCTGACAATGGGAAAAGTAGCTATAAAGGCCAATGCATTGGTAAAGTGGTTTGGCGAAGGAGAGACTAAAACCACGGCGGTGAAGAGCGCAAGTTTTGAAGCTAACTTTGGAGAGTTGCTTTATATTGTAGGCCCTTCAGGAAGCGGCAAAACAACACTGCTCAGCATGATTTCAGGTATTCTCAAGCCAAACGAGGGCAGTGTTCTTGTTGAGGGTAAAGATATCTGGCAAATGAAAAGTGACGACATTGCTGATCTGCGCTTGCACAAAATCGGCTTTGTATTTCAGGATTACCACCTTTTTCCGCGTTTGACCACGGTGGAAAACGTGGCGATTCCTCTGATTCTGAAAAAAATGGATTGGAATGAGGCGCTGAAAGTTGGCCTGTCCAACTTCAAAGTAGCAATCATGCGACAAAGTTACACCGGAGTCTAAAAGTATGTCAAATATGTTATGTATAACTTATTCGCAGACGTAGCCAATTGCCGTCACCTGACCGCAAGCGCCGGGTTGCGGTTCGCGGTTAAGCTTTCGAGGTTACCGCCGGCCG
>CAIXLG010000059.1 GCA_903920215.1 uncultured Chlorobiaceae bacterium | reverse complement strand
TTCACCCGCCAAGCCAATTTCACCACAGCAAACTGTTCCAGGGTCAACCGGACGGTTCATGAGTCCAGAGGCAATGGCGGCTGCAATGGCGAGGTCGGCAGCGGGTTCGGCAAGTTTAAGGCCTCCTGCTATTTTCACAAAGACATCCTGCCCCCAGGTTTCGATTTTAAGGCGGTTTTCAAGCACAGCGAGAATTATCGACATGCGTTTCAAATCGAAACCGGTGCTGATGCGTTGCGGCATGGAGTAGTTGGTTTTCGATACAAGCGCCTGAACTTCCACCAAAAGAGCTCTTGTACCTTCAATAGCCGCAAGTATCGAATTGCCGGGGACGTCGGTCCGGCGCCCTGAGATAAAAAATTCAGAAGGGTTGCTTACCTCTTCAAGGCCGGTTTCATCCATACGGAAGACGCCGATTTCATTGGTGGAACCGAAGCGGTTTTTAACTGACCGGACAATACGGTAGCGCTGGTAACCCTCACCTTCGAATTGCAGGACAGTATCGACCATGTGTTCAAGAGCTTTTGGGCCGGCAAGAGCTCCCTCTTTGGTGATATGGCCGATAATCATCAGGATGACGTTCTGCTGCTTGGCGGCGCGGATCAATGTAGCTGCACACTCCCTGATCTGGGTAATAGTGCCTGCGGAACTCTGGTATTCGTCTGAGTGGATGGTTTGAATGGAATCGATAATAACCAGGGCAGGCTTTTCACGTTCAATGACTGCAAGAATCCGTTCAAGGTTGACTTCAGGAATCAGCCAGAGGTTGTCGGCCTTTATGGAGAGCCTTCGTGCACGCTCGCGGATCTGGTTGGGCGACTCTTCACCGGAGATATAGAGCACTTTTGCGGGTGCAAGGCGAGGGGCAAGCTGCAGCATCAGGGTTGACTTGCCTATGCCGGGCTCTCCGCCTACCAGCACCGCGGAGGCCTGCATGAGCCCTCCTCCAAGCACCCGGTCGAGCTCTCCGATGCCGGTCATGATGCGCTGGAACTCTGAAGGAACACAGTCATGCAGGTTCTGAACAATGGCGGCTCCTTCGGGAGTGCCCTGCTGGCGGTTTTTCTGTTCAGGTTCAACACGGGTTTCCTGCAGTGTCCCCCAACTCTGGCACTCAAAACATTTACCCTGATATTTCAGTGAAACGGCGCCGCAGTTTGAACAGATGTACCTGGTCGTAGTTTTAGCCATTATGCATCAAAGACCGTTGAAGCGCTTGAATGATTGCAGCGTGTTTTTCATGAGCATTGCAATGGTCATTGGGCCGACTCCTCCGGGTACCGGGGTCATGGCAGAAGCAAGCGCAGAGACGCAATCGAAATCCACGTCGCCGACCATACGGTAGCCGCTTTTTGCTGCAGGATCTTCAATGCGGTTATTACCGACATCAATCACTACAACGCCTGGTTTGACCATATCGGCGGTTATAAATCGGGCATGGCCAACAGCTACGATGAGAATATCTGCCTGTTTGGTGTAGAATGAAATATTTTCTGTGGCTGAATGGCAGATGGTGACCGTGCAGTTTGCAGCATCGAGCTTCTGCAGCATCAGGTTTGCCATTGGTTTGCCGACAATATTGCTGCGACCAACGACAACGCAGTGTTTCCCTTTGGTTTCAATCTTGTACCGATCCAGCAATTCCAGGATTCCAGAAGGTGTACAGCTTACAAAACATTTGTCGAGATGTCCCATGACAAGGCATCCGAGGTTTTCGGGGTGAAACCCGTCAACATCTTTTGAAGGGTCGATGGCGAGCGTGACGGTGAACTCATCAATGTGTTCAGGAAGAGGCTCCTGGACAAGAATGCCGTGGACGGCCGGGTCATTGTTCAGCTCTTTAATGGTGTCAAGCAGGAGCTCCTGGGTTGTTTCGGCAGGCATTTCAATCAGGGTGGAATTCATCCCGATCTCTTTGCATGTTTTAGCTTTATTGCGTACATAGCCCTGCGAGGCTGGATCCTGACCGACAATGATGATTGTCAGTCCTGGAACTTTGCCTGTGCTGGCTTTGCAGCTCTCAATAGTGGCTTTCAGTTCGTTTTTCAGGTACAGAGAGACCTTTTTCCCGTCGATAATGAGCATGGAGAATTTGCCTGGTTGTTTCTATTGCTTGTTTTTGCAAGCTTTTTGCTGCCTTAATATAAGGAGCACATCGCTATGAAAAATTTATCGAAGCGGTAAATCTGAAAAAAATACGTTCTTACAGATTCCCATCGATGATCGTTTTTGCAAAGGAACATTTCATGACGCTTTTATTCAAACAAAGATAGCCCTTTATGTCAATGGTTTCTATAGGTGATGTGCTTGTTGACAAGGATGTCTTTCAGGCTTTTTTTTCGTGCGATCTTCATGAATGCAAAGGAACATGCTGTGTTGAGGGGGAGCTTGGTGCTCCGTTGTCGGAAAGTGAAGCTGAAACGCTTCAGCATCCTTCTGTTGAGCTCCTGAGGTTGCTTCCTGAAAAGAGTGTTAAATATCTTAACCGCCACGGTAGTGTTGAGGTCTATCAGGGACGGCAGTATACCAGAACCATTGATAATCGAGAGTGTGTTTTTACCTGTGTTCGCGACGGGATAACCGTTTGTGGCATTGAAATTGCATTCCACGATGGTCTTTTGAACTTTGATAAGCCATTATCGTGCCAATTATTTCCGATAAGGGTAAGAAAAAAGTTTGGTTTGGATTATCTTGTCTATGAACAACACTCTATGTGCCGTTCTGCCCGAAAAGCCGGAGAGGAACGACAGATAAAACTTATTGATTATGTTCAGCATGCTCTCTCTTTATTGTATGGCAATGATTGGGTAAAGAGTTTGAAGGCGTTTATTGATGTTTCTCCCATGAAGTAATGCCAGATATCAGGCTTCAACAAAAACAAAAGCTGCTTCTTTCTGCTCAGCAGATTTTAAGCAGTCAGCTCCTTCAGCTTCCGATGTTGAATCTGGAGCAGCGGATTTATGAAGAGTTACAGGAAAATCCTCTCCTGGAAGTTGTTGAAGAGCGAAAAGATACCGCTGGTGATGTTGCTGATGATAGTGACAGGGAAGAGAGTGACGATATGTTTGATTCGGTTGAGCGCTTCAGTAAAAGTTCTCTGAAGGATCGCCACGATTCCCCCTCTTCAGGAGTGCATACAGAAGGACGGCTGAGTTTTACTGGTGATAGCGGCTCAAAGGAAAGATTCTTTCAGGCGGTTCAGTATGACAGCTTTCATGAAATACTGCTCAAACAGCTGGCCCTGCAGGAAGGAATTGGCCGACGTGAGGTGATGATAGCCATTGAGATTCTCGGCAATCTTGATGGCGATGGATATTTTACCGAAGAGTACAGCGTTATTGTTGATGCGCTTCAGCTTGAAGGTGTTGATGTCACCAAAAAAGAGCTTGAGAGGGTTTTACGTAAAATCTGGTTTCTGGATCCACCCGGAGTTGCTGTAAAAGGGTTGCGTGAACGGCTTCTTGTACAGCTTGAGTTTAGTGCGGGCCGTTACGACCCGGCAACGTATGAAGTTGCGACCAGGATTCTCCGCGATCATTTTGATGATTTTCTGCACAGGCGCTATGAGTTGCTGCTTAAAAGGCTGCTGGAGCCCATGGACAGGGTCGAATCGGCTATTTCCATTATTACGGCTCTTGATCCTCATCCCGGAATTTTTCAAGACGAAGGCGGGCACTATATCAGCCCCGATTTTGTAGTGAGCTATGAAAACGGTGAGCTTACAGCAGTACTGAATGACAGAAGCGCTCTCTCTGTAAAGGTGAGTGATGTTTATCTGGATCGATTGAAAAACAGGAAAGGCGAAAAAGAGGAAAAGCAGTTTATCCGCAAGAACCTTCAGCGAGCTAAAGAGTTTACCAGTGCAATTGAAACACGGCGACAGACCCTTATAAAGGTAATTGAAGCCCTGATGAAGATGCAGTATGGATTTTTTGTGTATGGGCCTGAGCGATTGGTACCTCTTGGCATGAAAACCATTGCAGCTGAAACAGGTCTTGATATATCGACGATCAGCCGGGCTGTTAATGGTAAATATGTTCAGACCCGTTTCGGGGTTTTTGAATTAAAGTATTTTTTCAGCGGGGGCTTGTCGACAGAGGAGGGAGAGGATTTGTCGAGCAAGATAATCCGCCAGTATATTACTGAAATGGTTAAAGAGGAAGATTCAGCTCATCCACTGAGTGATGACCGTATGACTGAGATGTTGATGGAGAGGGGAGTGCATATTGCTCGAAGAACGGTTGCAAAATACCGTGAACAAATGCAAATTCCAGTTGCAAGATTAAGAAAAAAAATATTTTAATTGATGAAAAATAACCAGAAACCACTGATCCGTTCAACTACGGTGATCGGTGTCATAAGGGATGGTAAGGCAGCACTTGGAAGTGATGGTCAGATGACCCTTGGCAACACTATTCTCAAGCAATCGACTCGTAAAATAAGAAGATTGTATCAGGGGCGTCTTGTTGCCGGTTTTGCCGGAGCAACAGCTGATGCGGTGACCCTTCTTGACCGGTTTGAAGAAAAACTTGAGGCGTTTAACGGGAAGCTGGATCGTGCTGCTGTTGAACTTGCCCGGGACTGGCGGACTGACAAGTATCTCAGAAAGCTTGAGGCAATGCTCGCTATTGTCAGCAAGGACAAGGCTCTTATTATTTCCGGAACCGGTGATGTGATCGAACCGGAGGATGGTATTGTAGCTATTGGCAGTGGCAGTATGTATGCTCTTGCCGCCGCACGTTCCCTTATGAAACATTCTGCTCTTTCGGCAAAGGATATTGTCCATGAGAGTTTGAAGATAGCGGCTGATATCTGTATTTATACCAACGATCATATTGTTATTGAAGAGGTCTAGGCAATGCGTTTTAACTTCGGCCGGGTTGCCGGATGAAGATATTTTTTTGTAATTCACAACTTGCAGCATGGAAATTACTACAAAGGGTGCGGGTAATGTTTTTGTATCGCCCGAAGCCAATAGCGGAATAAACAGTTCAATTGCAGCCACTAATCTGACTCCTAACCAGATTGTTTCCCAGCTTGATAAATATATAATCGGCCAGAAAGATGCGAAAAAATCTGTTGCCATAGCTTTGCGCAACAGGCTTCGACGCCAGCACGTGAGTGATGAGTTGCGTGATGAAATCATGCCCAACAACATTATCATGATCGGCCCTACCGGCGTGGGGAAAACCGAAATTGCCCGCAGGCTTGCCAAGCTTGCAAAAGCACCGTTTGTAAAGGTTGAAGCTTCAAAATTTACTGAGGTGGGCTATGTTGGCCGCGATGTCGAGTCGATGATTCGTGATCTTGTTGATCAGTCTGTTGCGATGGTCAGAAGCGAAAAGTCGGAAGAGGTTCGCGAAAAAGCTGCACTTCTTGTAGAAGAGCGCCTGCTCGATATTCTGCTTCCGCCTCTCTCTTCCAGCAGCTCCCAGGATAATGAAATGCTGAACGAAGAGGATGCTTCCGCGCAGCCGTCGACTGACGAACATGACAAGTCGCTTGAGGTTAATCGGCGAAGCCGCAAAAAAATGCTTGAACGTCTTCGCAATGGAAAGCTTGAGGAGCGTCAGATTGAAATGGATACAACCGGCGATAATCCCGGCGGGATGATGCAGGTTTTTGGCCCTCTCGGCCAGATGGAGGAGATCGGGGGAATTATGCAGGACCTTATGAGCGGCCTCCCTCGCAAGCGCAAAAAAAGAAGGGTTTCAATTGCCGAAGCCCGCAAGCTTCTTGAACAGGAAGAGGTGCAGAAGCTTATCGATATGGATAGTGTCGTCAAAGAGGCTATCAACAAGGTCGAGCAGTCCGGTATTGTTTTTATTGATGAGATCGATAAAATTGCAGCACCATCATCAGGTGCCGGCGGCAAGGGGCCGGATGTGAGTCGTGAAGGTGTTCAGCGTGATCTTCTGCCTATTGTAGAGGGTTCCAATGTCGCAACAAAACATGGCATGGTAAAGACTGACCATGTCTTGTTCATTGCTTCCGGAGCATTCCATGTGGCAAAGCCTTCTGACCTGATTCCTGAGCTGCAGGGCCGGTTTCCGATCCGCGTTGAACTGAAAAGCCTGACTGAGGAGGATTTTTATCTGATTCTCACTCAGCCTGACAACGCACTGATCAAGCAGTATTCTGCACTGCTTGCGACGGAAGGGGTTGATCTTTCCTTCAGCGATGGAGCTATCCGGGAGATTGCCAAAATTGCGGCAAGGGTTAATGAAAGTGTTGAAAATATCGGAGCAAGAAGGCTGCATACCATTATGACGAATCTCCTCGAGGAATTAATGTTTAATATTCCTGAGAATTTTTCTGATAAACATGTTGAGATTGATGAAAACATGGTAAAGGAAAAACTCAACCATGTTGTGGCCGACAGAGATCTCAGCCAGTATATCCTGTAAAAATTATTTTTATCTATGGCGGATCAGGCGTTTTTGAACAGATCTGCCACAACCATCATGATAAGCGCGATGTCAATACTTGTTCTCAACGGTCCGAACCTCTCACGGCTCGGAAAACGCGAACCGGCAGTTTATGGCTATCAGACTCTTGATGATATCAATCGCGGCCTTGTAGAAAGTTTTCCTGATGTGACGTTTGAGTTCTTTCAGTCTGAAGATGAAGGCGCGTTGCTGGAAAAACTCTTTCATATCGAGGATAAGGGCGGCTTCAGGGGTGTCTTGCTCAATGCCGGGGCCTTTACCCACTACTCGATAGCGCTTCGTGATGCTATCAGTGGTGTGGCTATTCCGGTTGTTGAGGTACATCTCTCCAATATTTTTGCCCGTGAGGAGTTTCGCCGTACATCAGTCATTTCTGAAGTGTGTGTCGGCGTCATCAGCGGGTTCGGAGCGAACAGCTATCATCTTGGTGTCAGGTCTCTCCTGGGGATTTCCAGCAAACAGTAAAGCTACTCTGTCGTAAGCTTTTTCAAAAGTGTGCGCATTTGTTCAATGCGGATCTTATCAGTTTCAAACAGGATGGGCTTCTCCAGAGCGGTCTTCATGAGCGTGATTGCTTCCTCTTTGTTTCCTGAATCAATGCAGATTAACGCCAGTTCATGGTAATTTCTGATGATTCTGGAATCGATGCTGATTGCTTTTCGAAATGCTTTTTCTGCAAGTGTATAGTCGCCTCTTGGTACCTCCCCGAGAAAGGCATTACCTATCATTCTTTTAAACCAACCTATTTTTGCGGCTTCGCGATAATAAGAGCCGAGCATCGATAGTGCTGTTTCATCGTTGGGGTTTAATCGAAGCGCAGTGTCAAGTTCGTGCTTTACCTCTTTTGCCCGTTTTAATTTTTCTTTTGTACCGGTTTTGTCAGCCATCAATCCGAGTGATGCGGCAAGCCAGGTATGTCCATTAGAATTAAGACTGTCAAGAGTGATGCAGGTGCGTGCATATTCAGCAGCTTTATGGTAGTGCTGCATCCGTGCATCTTTGTTTCCCGGAGGAACTGCTTCTCCAAGGCTTACCTGCAGTCGGGCCATTTTCCAGTTGAGATCCGCATTTCCGGGATTATTGCGAAGCTCAAGGCAATATAGAGAATCAGCTTTAGGATAGTTCATATGCCATAACGCCTCGTCCGCCACCTCGACTGGCGTTGCTGTTCGTATGGCTTTTGATGTTTTTGCTGGTTTTGCTGAAACTTCTGTTAAAGGTGTTGTGAACAAAAAAAGAAGAAAAGAACAAATCAAAAGATAGCTGTAGGTGTGGCGAATTTTATTGGTAGACATTTTCGTTATTTGAACCATATGGACTCAGGGTATTTGTGGTGAAGTTGCTTGTCAAATCCAAACCATTGGCCGGACGGTAACAGCATCATCAACACGGAAAAAATCATAAACGGCGGAAGGGTAAGGTTGTAAAAGCCACCGGCAGCAAAGTTAAGCACCAGAAACAGTGCAAGAGCAGCATGGACCCTGACAGCAACTCCAAAGAAAAGCGAGAGGCCGATAAAAAGTTCTGCGACAGTAACAATCCATGCAATCGGGAATGCTAATGGAATTGCAAAGTGCTCCAGATAGATGGATTGGAATGATCCGGCGGGCAGCTCTGCAAAACGTTTTGCGAAAAAGTCATGCATGAGGTCGCTCCATAACCACCCTTTCACCAGTTTGTGCCAGAAGCCATAGAGAAAAAACGCGGAAAAGAGATAACGTCCTGCAATAAAAAGAATAATCCCAGCCCTCTTCAGTGGATTCTGTTTCATCTTCCTGTTATTGTTGTTGAGGGCTTTTTGTATTCAATATCGTGTATTGTTACAACCGTATTACAGTGCTAAATGTTCTCTGATATATATGCCGGATGCAGTGTAACCAATTACGCTGCAAGGTATTATATAAAAGTTAGTTACATAACCCCTAGCACGCTACAAAAGTCCCTTTGTTGTTAAAAGATTTACAAATATAAATTAAGCCCAAAAAAACAATTTTCTTTGTTAAATATAAGTTTTTCCATCAATAGAGTTTCATTGCCCCACGAGATTAGGATAATGCCTAAACCCCCTCCCATTCCTCTCTTACAATCAGAACTGATGCTGAACGCATATTGATTCCAGTCGGGTACAAGATGCAAATATTGCTATAGCTATGCTTGTGAAGCACTTCATGTTTCTCTTTACTGGACATTACCTGTGGTTATCCGATGCTGACTCTTATTATCCCGCAATGGTGGGGCAACGAAAAGCTGCGGTGCTGATTAATCAAAAAAAGAAGTTGAAAAAAGGTACAGAACCAGAAATTATTGAAGATCCAGTTGGTTATAATAACGATAACCTTGTGTTGCACCTATAACATCCATACGGGAGAGAAAACATGAAATTCACCTATCAGAATCCAACACAAATCATCTTCGGTGCCGGGACGATATCACAACTCGGCGAAGTAGTGAGTGCGAACGGGAAAAAGGCCCTGCTGGTCACTGGCGGCGGCAGCGTCAAACGCAGCGGCACATTCGAGCGAGCGGTCTCGAGCCTGAACGCTGCTGGAGTTTCGGTGGTGGAATGCTTCGGGATTGAGCCAAACCCCAGGCTCTCGACTGTGGTGAGAGGTGCTGAAATCGCACGCAGCGAAGGTTGCGACGTGGTCGTCGCACTGGGTGGCGGTAGTACGATGGATGCATCAAAGGTTATCGCTGCAGCCGTTTTTTATGACGGTGACCCCTGGAACATGATGTTCCACGTTCAGGAAAACCGAAAGCTTCCTGAACGTGCGCTCCCCATCATTACCGTGCCGACCCTTGCGGCGACTGGTTCAGAAATGAACGCCGGCGCGGTCATCACCGATGATAAGACAACTGTCAAGTCGTTTGTTTCCGCCAAATGCATGTATCCGCGCGTAGCCATTGTCGATCCGGAACTGACGGTGAGTGTGCCAAAGGATCAGACAGCGTTCGGTATCTGCGACCTTATCACCCATGTGACCGAATCCTATTTTAATGGTGTCGATGGCACGCCGCTTCAGGATCGTTTTGCCGAAGGGGTCATACTCACAGCAATGGAATGGGGGCCAAAAGCAGTAGCCGACGGTCATGACCTCGAAGCGCGGGCGCAGGTGCAGTGGGCATCAGTTGTAGCCCTTAACGGGTGGGTGCAGGTCGGTACCCTGGCAGCATTCCCTGTACATATGATCGAGCACACCTTATCGGCCCATCATGATATCCCGCATGGCGCGGGGCTGGCGGTTGTAAACCCTGCATGGATGCGTTTCGCTGCCCGAAGCAATCCTGCGCGGTTTGCGCAGTTCGCGGAGCGTATCTTTAAAATTTCATTGAAAAATCCTGAAGATACAGAAGCTGTCGCAGAAGGAATCAACCGGTTCGAGGCATTTTTACGTTCGATCGGTTGCCCGACCCGACTGTCACAAGTGGGTATCGGAGACGCACTCCTCGACCGTTATGCCCATGACACCGTGTTTGTTGCTCATGATGCTGAGGGGCATCTTCCAGGTCGTCCGTCCATGAGCGAGTCAGACATTGTCGAGGTGCTCCGTTCGGTACTGTAATGCCATCATGTAACAATGAAGTGGACTATGAGCTTGAGTGACAAGGGCGAAGAAAAACCATGAAGAATGCGGGTTAAATCGTCATCATCTGCAATGAGCAGCAAGAGGCTCGAAACTGCTCAGGTGGGCTCATGACTCTTTGTTCCTGAACCTCTCAGGAAGTGTTGAAACGTTACATGAGGTTCAGAGGGTCGACGTCGATGGTGATCGCAATGCCTGAAGAGCGGAAGCGGGTGGTGATGTCGTCGCTCATTTGTTTTACAAAGAGTGGTGAGAGTTTGCCGTCATACAGTTTTACCAGTACATGGTAACGGTAACGACCTCTGATTTTTGCAATGCCTGCAGGGGCGGGGCCGAGAATGATTCCATTCTTTGCGGGCAGTTGCTGTTCCAGAGTTTCTTTGCAGTAGAGGGCGGCGGCTTCAGCCTGCTTTTCGTCTGTGGAGGTGCATTCGAATTTTATAAGGCGTGATGCCGGCGGATAGCGGAGTTCCTTTCTGAAAGCGGTTTCCTGATGAAAAAACTTTTTATAGCTCTCCTTTTCCTGAAGGAGGGCTGCGAAAACATCGCTCTCCTTGTTGTAGACCTGGAAGTAGACCTCGCCCGGCATTGTAGAGCGCCCTGCGCGTCCGGCAACCTGTGTGAGCAGGGAAAATGTTCGTTCAGAAGCTCTGAAGTCGGGGATGTTGAGCCCTATATCGGCCATAAGAACCCCTACAAGGGTTACTGATGGAAAATCAAGCCCTTTGGCTACCATTTGTGTGCCGAGCAGAATCCGGGCTTTCCCCGTGTGAAATTCTTTCAGAATGCGACCGTGAGCTCCTTTGGCGGTTGTGGTATCGACATCCATGCGAAGAATTTTTTCTTCAGGAAAAAGGGTCTGCAGCTCTTCCTCGATACGCTCGGTGCCGCTGCTTTTAAAGAACAGGTCGGTCGATGCACATTGTTCGCATGATCCTCTGAAGGGTTCAATATGGCCGCAGTAGTGGCAGCGAAGATGGCTCTCGGTTGCATGGTAGACCAGGGGGATACTGCAGAACTTGCAGATCGGGATATGACCGCATGTTAGGCAGAAGATACTTCCGGCAAAGCCTCTTCTGTTTTGCAGTAGAATGACCTGTTCGTTTTTGCTGAGACGAAGTTCTATCTGGCGGTAGAGCAGCTCAGAAATCGATGCAGAGGCTTTTGGACTCTCTTTCATCCAGATAAGTCTGATGATGGGCATTGTTGCCCCGTCAACGCGTTCCGGAAGGTTTACAAGGGTATATTTGCCCGAGAGCGCGTTACTGTATGATTCAAACGATGGTGTTGCCGATCCAAGCACACAGATTGCCTTGCTGTACATTGCTCTCATGACTGCCGTGTCGCGGGCATTGTAGCGCGGATTACGGTCTTGTTTGTAGGCGCCGTCATGCTCTTCGTCTACAATGATTGCTCCGACATTGTCAAGAGGAGCGAAAATGGTTGAGCGGGCGCCAAGGGCAATTTTAGTTTTGCCAAGCCGAAGACTGTGCCAGGCATCATATTTTTCCTGATTGCTCATCGCACTGTGCATAATGGTGATCTCATCATGAAAGTGCTCACGGAACCTGCCGGCGGTCTGCGGTGTCAGGGCAATTTCAGGGACGAGTACAATCGCAGTTTTTCCAGCAGCGATAACTTTTTTCAGCAGTTCAATATAGATCAGGGTCTTTCCGCTTCCGGTGACTCCATGCAGAAGAAAGGTTTTGTATTGCTGCGTTTTAAAGGCGCCTGCAAGCTTGTCAAGAGCTTCTTTTTGAGAAGTTGTCAGGGTTTTTGGCGACTGCGGCTTTTCTGAAAAACCGGTTGTGAAATTACTCGTGATCTCGGTCAGAACCTTTTCTGCAAACCCTTTTTTAACCAGTGTGTTAAGGGTCTCTGTTGAGATTCCGATGCTCTCGGCAAATGTTGGAGTATCGCCGAGGGGGGCTAGTATTTTGAAGGCCTCAAGCTGCCTGGGAGATCCTTTAAGGCTTTCTTCAACGTTTTCCGGCAGTGA
>CAIXLG010000058.1 GCA_903920215.1 uncultured Chlorobiaceae bacterium | reverse complement strand
TCTGGCGTGCGCCTTTTCTCCGGACGGGAAGCGCATCGTGACAGCAGGCTCTGATAGCACCGCACGGCTATGGGATGCAGACTCGGGCAAAGAAATTCGACGATTCGAAGGTCATTCAGGGTGGATTCAGGCGTGCGCCTTTTCTCCGGACGGGAAGCGCATCGTGACAGCAGGCTATGATAGCACCGCACGGCTATGGGATGCAGACTCAGCAGTTGAGTTATTTGCGAGGTCAGCTGCTGGCAGTTCGTGGGTGGTATGGTCAAAAAGCGAAGGTCGCTGGGATGGAGAAGGAGAGTTGAGCGAATGGTTGCGCTATGAGGATGACAGTGAAGTGCCGACAGGTGATCCGGATTGGGTTCCCCGCCACTGGCTTGCAGCTGATCTGCCTGAATTGCGCGGAATCACGCCTTTGTCATAAAATATGGCACTACACACATTGTGACACGAAAGTGGTTATTCAGCTTTCGGTTACAGGAAGATGAGATGTTTTTTGGCAAGGGCACTGATTCTTGCCTGCAGAGCGCGGTGCTGCTGCAGATTGTCCTGCCGGGAGCCTTTAACTTCTATAACGGTGCTTCTCTTGCTGGCAGATGCAGCTGTATACATCTCGCTGAATTCACCGTTTGTCTGCGGGCATGCATAGTCCACACCAAAGGTTGCTGCAGCAGACTGGATGCTGTAGTTCTGTGGGGTGGCAAAATGGGTTTCAAAAATATCGCTGTATTCTGAAACAGGCAGGAATGAGAAAATCCCTCCGCCGTTGTTGTTCAGGACAATGATCTGAAGTGGAACACTCAGGGTACTGAGCAGTGAAAGTGCATTTAAGTCGTGCAGGAAGGCGATATCCCCGATAATCAGTGTTGCCGGTTTACGATACCCTTCAGCAAAGCCGGCTGCAGTCGAAACAATGCCGTCTATGCCGCTTACTCCACGATTGATGCCGCACCTGATGCCGTTATGATGCCCGTTGAAGGCATAGGTGTCCATATCCCTGACAGGCATGCTGTTGGAAATGAAGAGCAGCTGCTCTGCAGAGATAAGGCGTGAGGTCAGGCGCGCTGCGGATATTTCGGTAACCGGTTGCAAGGAGAGGGTTTCAGCATCAATCTCTTCACTGGCCCGCCTGAAAAACTCTTCAGCACTCTCTGTTTTTATACCGGATACCCGAGTGCGTGACCCTTTGAGGCTCGCTGAGGCATGTATAAGTGACGCTTCAATGCTGAGGGTTACGTTATGATCGGGGGAGAACCGGTTGGCATGGGGCCGTACAACAATATAGTGTTCCGGATTCCATTCCCTGAGAGCTTCTGCCGGATGCTTTGCGATTATATGACCACCGAAATGGAGTACCAGATCAGGCCTGAAGTGCCTGGTAAATCCTGACGACTGAAATGCCAGTTGCCATGGTTGCACTCCACTGTTCAGTCGAACCCCCGATGAAAGATCAGCATAGAGAGGTACCTGCAGATCCCGGGCAAGTTCCCTGACCGCTTCACCCTCTTCTTTACTATGCATGCTTCCGGCAATGATCAGTGGCTGTTTTGCTTTTGAAAGCGCTTCGCGCACAGCGGCCACAGTTCCTGCATCCGGATGTTTTTCCGGAAATGCCGATACAGTGAAAGGGTTGCCAGTTTTCAGCCACTCCTGCATTGGATCGAGCCACGGATCCTTCAGATCGAAGCTTTCCGGCTCAAGCGGCTCTCTGAAGGGCTGGTTCAGATGTACCGGGCCTGAAGGTGAACCAACTGTTTTTGCAACCGCGTATGCAATGGTAGAGAGCAGAGCATTCAGTGGGACCTCCCTTGATGGCAGAGGCAGCTGCATATTCCATCGGGTATAGCTTCCGAATATGCCCTCCTGCCGTATGGTCTGGTTCGCCCCACACTCAAGCAGTTCAAAAGGACGGTCGGCAGAGAGAATAATCATCGGTTGAAAGTCCAGGGAGGCCTCTACTACACTAGGGAAGTAGTTTGCAACAGCAGTACCTGATGTACAGACAAGCACTGCCGGCTTGCCTTTAGCCCGGCCATAGCCGAGGGCAAAAAAGCCTGCTGATCGTTCATCAGCAAACATTTTCCAGCGGGCTTTCGGGTTTCTTGCAATGGCAACAGTCAGCGGTGTTGAGCGTGAACCAGGTGAGATACAGAAAAATTCCACACCCTGCCGGATCAGTTCTTCAATGACGATGCTGCTCCACAGTGAGGTTATTTCGCGAGCATTCATACTTCCTGGCGGGTTATAGCCAGAATATCTCCAATTTTCTGATCGACCTCTTCCCATTCGGAATAGGGATTTGAGCCTTTTACAAGACCGGCACCAGAGTAGAGATAGGCAAAACGACCATTGACAAGAGCTGATCGAATGGCAACCGAAAATTCTGCGGCATCCCTGCTTATCCAGCCGACAGGCCCCGCATACCATCCTCGGCTGAATGGTTCAAGATTCATGATATGTTTCATGGCCTCTCTCTTCGGTACGCCGCCGACAGCAGGAGTAGGATGAAGAAGTTTCAGGACTGCGCTGTCATTCTGGAATTCAGGTTTAAGTTTGGCCGCAAAACTGGTGTAGAGGTGAGCAAGCCGGTTGAGCTGCAGAACCTGAACCTCTTTTTCCATATCAATATCACTGCAGATCTTGAGCAGCTCCTGATAGATCATGTCCTTGACGAATTTATGCTCCCGAATATCTTTTTCTGAATTAAGAAGTGCTTCGGAAGCCTGAATGTCACCACCGTTGATGGTTTCTTTCGAAAATGTTCCGGCGAGTGCCTCAGTAAGGAGCAGATCACTGTCTCTTCTGTAAAGCCGTTCCGGGCTGAAGCTGAAAAACGCATGATGTTCCTCCGGTTCAAAGTAGAACCGGTAGACCGCATTTTGCGGATAGGGATACTGAAGCAGAAAAAGAAGCGGTGAAAAACTGCCGATGAATTCAAGAACAGTCTGTCGGGCAAGCATTATTTTATCCATCCCGCCCGAATTAAATGTCTCCAGTGCTTTTTGACATTGTTCAATCCAGCTTCTTTCATCCGGATTATAGGAGAGATCAAGTAACTCCGGCAGTTTCAGCGTTGAGCAATCCGTATCGCTGATAATGCGGTCAAGCATTTCCGTGATCTCACTGATTTTTGCTTCGGGCTTTACGCCGCTTTCAATCCACAGGTGGCATGAAAGCGAAAAGGTGTTATGCTCAAAGGTCAACTGGATAAGAGGAAGCACAAAGGAAAACGAGGAAAATTTCTCCCAGATCGGATTTTGATTTTCCTGGTTATTGAAGTTGAATCCTCCGAAATAGCGTGCGCCGGGATTTTTATCCGCAACAGAAATCCCGAATTGCCGGAAACATGCTTCATTATCTCCGGGTTCATTGAGCACAATGCTATCGGCAACACCAACGCCGGCTATAGAAAAATCCTTTTCACGGTTCATCCAGAAGAGTTTTGGATAGACCGCCTGACGGCAAAGCCACCCTGTCATCTCCAAAGGCTGGACAGGTTGAAAAAAGGTTACAAGAAGGTTTTCATCAAGGTCATCAGACAATGCACTCTTGTAATCAAAAAGGTCTACAGCCTCTTTAAGCCTTGAAACTGCCTTTTGTATTGATAAAGATTCCTCTGAAGATATAATGATATTCTGGTGCTCACTCATATGCGTTTATCGGCATTGAAACTCTCAAACACTTCTCTATTGCACTCAATTGTACAACAATTTTGCAATAATGGTTTCCAGTCAAAAAAAATCTCTGATTTCAGTATTTGATTGCAAAAACTGTTTCGTGATCACGACCCGCGTAAATCACCGTATTTGATCTTTTTTGAAATGTTTTTGCAGTGAGACAGCAAGATAATTGTTTTTCTTAAGAAGCCATTCATAAATCGCCTGAGCTTCAGCTCTTTGTCCTGTATTGAGATAGCAGATGGCAAGGTTGTAGTGCGCCTCAGTAAATGATTCACTGTTGTCAATGGCTTCGCTGTATGATTTTGCAGCTTTGTCAAACTCTTTAAGCTGCATATAGGCATTGCCGATATCGTAGAGTGTCAGGGAGTCTTTTGGAGCGTGCTCAAGGTGTTTCTGAAAATATTGCAGTGACTCAGCATAGTTTTTCTGGTTGAAAGCAATAGCGCCAAGAGCGTGGTTGGCTTCATCAAGTTTTGGATTTATCGCAAGCGCATTTTTATATGCCTCCTTAGCCTCACTGTAGCGTTCGCTGCGCGCATATCCCTGCCCGAGAAGCATATACCCCGTGGCATCTTTCGGGTTTTTCCAGACCTGCTGCTGCAGGGTTTTCAGCTCATTCCCCGAGCGGTTGCATGAAGTCAGCAATGTCACACTGCCAAGTAAAATGCATACGAGCACTCGTTGAATGCCAGCTTTTGAATGTGGTATGTAAAGTCTCATAGTGGCTCAATATACTCACTCATCGAATGATCTGCCAATCTTGATTAAACTCATACCTGATTTGAGTAAAAAATTTCCTATTTGCAGGCAGTGTATGTAACTTATTTTCAAAGGAAGTAATCTCTGGAACTCTGTTCCGTTATTGAATTTTATTTAAAAAGAATATTTATTCCTGATACCATGAAAAAAGAGTTACAGGTAAGCGGCATGAAGTGCGGCAGTTGTGAACTGCTTGTTACAGAAGCACTTGAAGATCTTGAAGGCGTCATATCGGTTGAGGCATCTCACCTCAAGGGTAGAGTGGAAGTTGATTATGATCCGAATATGGTAAGCGAGCCAACAATTGCAGGGGTTATAGAAGAGCAGGGCTTCAAGGTAACATCCTGAGGGCATTGTCAATTTTTTTGTAAACAAGCAAAGGAAGTACCTGTATCATGGCAGTTGAAAAAACAGAGCGCCTCGCTGTCCTTATCGATGCCGATAATACGCAGGCCTCTATTATAGAAGGTCTTCTCGCGGAGGTCGCAAAGTATGGCACATCAAGCGTTAAAAGGATATACGGAGACTGGACATCAACCGCGCTGAGAAGTTGGAAAGAGGTGTTGCTGGAATATTCTATCCAGCCTATTCAGCAGTTCGGTTATACCAAAGGAAAAAACGCTACAGACAGCGCCATGATCATTGACGCAATGGACCTGTTGTATACTGGAAAGTTTCAGGGATTCTGCATCGTCTCCAGTGACAGTGACTTTACGAAACTGGCATCGAGAATCAGGGAATCTGGTCTCTTTGTGTATGGCTTTGGAGAAAAAAAAACACCTTCAGCCTTTGTTTCCGCTTGTGACAAGTTTATTTACATCGAAGTTTTGCGGGCCAAGATCAATGAAAATGAGTCGATTGCTAAAAAGTCGTCAGCAGAGCTCAAGCAGGATACCCGACTGGTGCGTTTATTGAGAAATGCCGTTGAGGCCTCATCGGACGAAAGCGGATGGGCTCATCTTGCAACAACTGGCAGCAATATCGCAAAACAGTCCCCGGAGTTCGATCCGCGCAATTACGGCTACATCAAACTTGGAGAATTGCTGGCAGCTACAAAACTGTTCGATTTCGATGAGCGAATTACAGGAGAAGGTCAGTCAAAAGCAATCTATGTTCGTGATAAACGCAAAAAGGACTGATTCGTTTTTTTTTCTGCCAGTCACTGAAGTCCTTCCCGTCCTTTTTGTCCCTTGAGAGAAAATTCTCCAAAAAAAAAGCCTTCCTTGTTATAAACAGGGAAGGCTTTTTTGCGGAGCTGACGGGGTTCGAACCCGCGACCTCCTGCGTGACAGGCAGGCGCTCTAACCAAACTGAGCTACAGCTCCCTGAAAGAGGAATTAATGTATAGAGCCGATGCATAATATCCAAAAAGTATTTTCCTTTTTTTTCTATTTATCTTGCATGCCACAGAGAGAAAGATGGTTCAGCAGCTTATTGTTTTTATTGCGGTTATAGAGTGCCTGTCACTCTTTAAGCTTGCGTTTTTTTTCGCACGGACATCTTTTTTTTAAATATTGGCAAGAGAGTTTTTTTTCAAGGGAATGAGAGCAAAACAACTGTTGAAAAAATAACGGTTTTTCGCTCACCGTATTTGGCGGGATTTTTATAACTTTGTGCGCTATGAACGAATACGATTATACTAGCGTGTTCAAGCAGTGAGACATGTTGTTTTTTTTAGCGGTAAATGCTTTAAAACAATCAATACAGCACACTTATGCAAGACACAGACTCCAGAAATTCTCTTACAGTTACCGATAACCGTACAGGTCAATCCTACGAGATTCCAATTGATCTTGGGGCTATCCGCTCAGCTGATCTTCGTCAGATCAAGGTATCGCCTGATGATTTCGGTTTATTGGGTTATGATCCCGGTTATTTGAACACTGCATCCTGCAAAAGTCAGATCACCTATATTGATGGTGATAAAGGTATTTTACGTTATCGCGGCTATCCAATAGAGCAGCTTGCCGAAAAAAGCACCTTTCTTGAAACGGCATACCTTCTTATCAAGGGTGTTCTTCCTGACAAAGAGCGTTTGGCTGTCTGGACCTATAATATCCGGCACAATACCCTGACACATTCAAATGTGATCAAGTTTATGGATGGATTCCGCTATGATGCCCATCCGATGGGTATTCTCGTTGGAACCGTTGGTGCCCTTTCGACCTTTTATGCTGATGCCAAGAATATTACCGATGAAGAGTCACGAAAGCTGCAGGTTCGCCGTCTTATCGGCAAAATACCTACTATAGCAGCAATGAGTTACCGCCATAGCATGGGGTTTCCCTATGTTCTTCCTGAAGATGACTTGAGCTATACCGGCAATTTTCTCTCCATGATGTTCAGGATGACTGAGGCGCACTACAAGCCGAATCCCGTTCTTGAGCACGCTCTTGATGTTCTTCTCATTCTCCATGCCGACCATGAACAGAACTGTTCAACCAGTGCGGTAAGAGCAGTAGGCAGTTCAGGTGTTGATCCTTACTCCGCCCTTGCTGCAGGTTGTGCGGCACTTTACGGTCCATTGCACGGCGGAGCAAATGAGGCGGTTATTCACATGCTCAAAAAAATTGGTTCTCTTGACAAGGTGCCTGCTTTTATTCAATCAGTCAAGGACGGCGACGGACGCTTGATGGGATTTGGTCACAGGGTTTATAAAAATTATGATCCAAGGGCGAAAATCATCAAGAAAGTTGCCTTCGAGGTTTTTGAGGAAACCGGACGAAGCCCTCTGCTCGATATTGCCCTTGAACTGGAAAGAATAGCACTTGAAGACGATTATTTTGTAAATCGCAAGCTCTACCCTAATGTTGATTTCTATTCGGGCCTGATCTATCAGGCTATGGGATTTCCTCTCGACATGTTTCCCGTTCTTTTTGCAATCGGGAGAGTTCCCGGATGGCTTGCACAGTGGACCGAGCAGGTTCAGGATCAGGAGCAGAAAATTGCAAGACCTCGCCAGATATACCTTGGAGAGGAAGAGCGGGCATATATGCCGATTGAAGTACGTCCGAAAAACAGGATTGATGAGCAGAAATTCGGTATCTGCAGACTCTAGTTTTTTTTCAGTGATCTCAGCATGATCGAATTGATCATCAGATTGCAGGTTTGATTAATATTACGAACATAATTTTATGTCGGTCACAACAAAAGATGTTGCCTATATCGCTGAATTGGCGAGGCTCAGGTTTACCGATGAGGATATGCTGACGATGACCAGCGAACTCAACAATATTCTTCACTACGTTGAAAAGCTCAACGAAGTTGATACTGAAGGTGTTGCGCCGCTCAGCAGTATTCATGACCAGATCAACGTGCTTCGCGATGATGTCGAGCTTCCTGCACTTCCGTCCTCTTCGGTATTGCTGAATGCACCTGAAAAGCAGGATCGCTTTTTCAAGGTACCCAAAGTAATCGGGTAGTTGTCGCCGGTGGTTGAGCTTCGCGAAAAAAACGGTAACGCGGTTTTTGTCGTCAAGGCACAGCCGCGTTCATCAAAAAGCAGGATTTGCGGCGCCTATAACGGAGGATTGAAAGTCAGTCTTAAAGCCGCTCCGGTTGATGATGCAGCCAACAGGGAGTGCTGCGAACTTTTTTCCAAGGTTTTCCGCATTCCTCCATCGCGGGTACATATTATATCCGGCAGCACGTCGCGTACAAAAACGGTGATGCTTGAAGGAATCACTTCAGTTGCAGCAGCACCCGTTCTCGAATCCTGGTGTGGACCGGCTGCCAAAGCAGAGCGCTTATGAGAGTTGTTATCCAGAGAGTACTGTCGGCCAATGTTTCAGCTTCTGATGCCCGTTATGCAGCAATCGGGCCCGGTCTGCTTGTTCTGCTTGGCATTGCCCCTGATGATGGTGATACCGATATCAGCTGGATGACCCGTAAAATCGCTGCTCTCAGGATTTTTAATGACGCTTCTGGTAAAATAAACCTCTCGCTTCAAGAGACACAGGGAGAGGCAATGGTTGTTTCCCAGTTTACCCTCTACGCCGATACCGGCAGGGGCAACAGACCCGGCTTTTCAGGCTCAGCGAGTTTCGATCATGCCCGTCCGATCTATGATCGCTTTGTCCGTGAACTGGAAAAAACGCTTGATAAACCGGTAATGACAGGGTGGTATGGAGCTGATATGCAGGTCTCCCTTGTAAATGACGGCCCGGTAACATTGATCATCGACAGTCCGAAATAGCCATGAAAGCTGTTATTCTCATACCCGCAAGGCTCGATTCAAGTCGGCTTGAAAAAAAAATGCTCGCTGATCTTTGTGGTGAACCGCTGATCGTACGCACCTGGCGTCAAGCGCTGAAATCCCGTCTGGCAGAAAGAGTTGTTGTTGCTACCGATAGCCTGGAGATAGCCTCTGTGCTCGAAGAGCGGGGGGCTGAGGTTGTTATGACCTCCCCTGAAGCCAGTTGCGGCACAGAACGTATTGCTGAGGCGGCAAGGAAGATCGGGGGAGATGTCTTTCTTAATCTGCAGGGAGATGAGCCCTTGATCAGTCCGGAAAATATCGACCTTGCTCTTGAACCTTTCTTTTCTCCTCATCCACCCGATTGTTCCACACTTGTATTTCCGCTTCATCCCGATGACACGGCACAAATTGAGGATCCACATGTGGTGAAAGTCGTCATGGACTCCAAAGGGTTTGCTCTTTATTTTTCGCGCTGCCCGATACCATTTCAGCGCAACAAGCTTTCATCGACAACCTGTTATCGCCATGTCGGGCTTTATGCGTTCAGTGCGGAGGTGTTGGAAAAATTTGCCGGACTGCCGCCCTCGATGCTCGAAGAGGCTGAATCGCTTGAGCAGCTCAGGCTGCTTGAAAACGGGTTCCGCATACAGTGCATCAAAACGCTCATCGATAACCCAGGAGTCAACACCGCCGAGGATCTTGAACTGGTTCGGAAAATAATCAGGGACGCTTCTCGTTGCTGATAACGGCGGAGTGATCTCCATCATGAAACAGAACTTCAATATTATCAAGAGGGTGCAGCTTTTTTGCACTGGTTATGAATTTCCCATCTTTTTTGACAAGCACATATCCTCTTTCAAGTGTTTTTCTGTAATCCAGCAGCGTCAGCTGCTGGCAGACTGATGCATAACGCTGCACTTTTTCACTATATCCACTCTTGATTGTTCTTCCCATCTGATCGACAAGAGAGTTGAGCCGATCATCAAACTGCTGCATCTGCAGAAGAGGCCGGTTGAAGGCATAACTGCTGCAGATCGAGTAGACGTGACGATCAGCACCCTCAAGTTTTCCAAGCAGCAGGCTTTCCCTTCTTGATTGAAGATTGTCGATATGCCGGAGCAGCTCCTGGGTATCCGGAACTGCAAGCTCTGCCGCAATAGAGGGCGTACCGGCCCTGAGATCAGCAACCATATCGGCTATGGTAAGATCGGTTTCGTGACCGATAGCGCTGATCACCGGCAGTGCAGAGTGATAAATGGCATTGGCCACAAGTTCACCATTGAAAGCCTGGAGGTCCTCCAGTGAGCCTCCTCCTCTGGCAATAATAATCACCTCAGGCCGGTGGCTGATTTTTTTTGTGTTATTGAAGTAGGCGATACCTGATGCAACAGCTTCAGCAGCATTGGCACCCTGCACGCTGACTGGGTAAAGGAGAACTTTTGCTGCAGGAAATCGTCGTTCAAGCACATTGCTCATATCCTCAATAACCGCTCCGGTGGGAGATGTGACAAGCCCGATTGTTTCAGGAATTTCAGGAATTGCTCGTTTGCGTTCAGCACTGAAATACCCGGCTTTTGCTAGTTTCTGAAGAAGCTCGGCATAAGCCTGCTGCAGCGCACCTTGTCCGGCCTCAGTCACTGATGTGCAAATCAGCTGATAACGCCCGGAAGGAGGGTAAACCTCAAGACGTCCTTCAGCTACCACATTCATACCATCCCTGAGTGCTACAGCAAGTCGGCTCCCTGTGGTTTTCCATATAACGGCAGCAATCTGCGCCCCCTCATCCTTCAGGGTCAGGTAGCTATGGCCGGAACTGTGCCGTTTAAAATTCGATATCTCGCCTTTGATCTTTACCTGCGGAAAAAGAGTTTCCAGTCCGGATTTGATCTGCAGTGTCAATTCGCTTACAGATAGAATTTCTATATTCATGCAATAACAAAAAAGATTGATAGCTGAAAAGAACAGCAACTCAAATAAAACAAAACATTGCGCAAAATCCCCCTCTGATTTTTTTCAATATCCGGGAATCGGTGTTCTCATTCTGATTCATATCCCGTTTCTGACTTCTCTTGCGTTTACAGGGGAAGTGTTATATTCGGTGTTATTAACCATAATGCGTATGACGCTCATTGCACAAGGGCGATGCTATGATAAACCATGATTTGATCGAAGAGCTTGCCGGGTTGCTTAATGTTGATACCCAAGAGTCCGGGCGTCTCCTGAACGCATTTTTCAGCGCCATGGTTACCGGACTTCTTGCTGAACGGAAGCTTTCAGTCAAGGGGCTTGGTTCGTTTTCGGTGTCGCATGTTCCTTTGAAAAAAAAAAGCAATGCATCAGGAATTACCTACACTCCTCCTTGTAATCACCTGAAGTATGAGAATCGGCTTTCTGGAGCAGATGATACTGCGAGTATCGTTACATTGAGGCATTTGACGAATCCCGGTGAAGTTGAACCCTTTGCCCGGGCTTTTGCACAGGTTTTTTCCAACGCATTTACACAGCAAAGAGAGATCAGAATCAATGGATTGGGTCGTTTTTCCAAAGATCAGGGAGTCTATGGCTTTCTTCCTGAGCGCTCTTTGGAAGAGCTGTTAAATCGTGAGTACCAGAATCTTGAGGAGGTTGTTCTTCCTCTTAATGATACGTTACAAAGCAGTAACGGCAGCAAAGAGCGTAAAAAGTCGCGCTATGCTATACCGCTCTCAGTACTCTTTGTTCTCTCACTCCTTGTTGCTTATTTCTATTTCGATAACCCGGAGTCTAAAGTTTCAGTTCCAGCTCCTGTATACCAGGAAAGCAAACTGAAACCTGTTGTTCAGAAGCCGCAAGCTGAGGCTGTTATTTCAAAAGAATTGTCCGGAAACGGTGTCGCTGATTCTCTGGTTCTCGAACAGGGAGAGTATACTATTGTTCTGGAAACGTTTCGCATGGAACAGACCGCATTGAAAGAAATGAACAGGTTACGTTCACAGGAAATAGTAGCCTATGTCTGGGCAGGAACTCTCAATGGGGAAAAATATTTCAGGCTTATGACCGGTAAATTTTCAAACCGTGATGGAGCAAAAGAGTATCTCAAAGGCATGCCGAAAAAAAATCTCGGTGGCGCATATATCCAACAGGTTTTAAAGAAAGGTGTTTTTCATGGTGGAAAAGGCTTGTAAAACGTTGCATCCCCAGTCAATGTGTCCGGCATTCGGTGGACTGAGGGTACTCACAAGAATTGATGGTGTTCAGGTCTGTCTGGTAGCCGACCAGGGTTGCCTCTATGGACTGACCTTTGTATCCCATTTTTATGCTGCGCGTAAATCGATTATATCGCCTGAATTGATGAATGTCCAGATCTCAGGTGGTACCATGATTGACGATCTTCGGCAAACCATTGAAGGAATTGCCCAGGATCCGGCTGTGAGATTTATACCCGTTGTCAGCACCTGTGTCGCTGAAACAGCCGGAATAGCTGAAGAAATCCTGCCACTTAAAGTCGGAAATGCAGAGGTGCTTCTGGTTCGCCTTCCTGCCTTTCAGATCAGGACGCATCCTGAGGCAAAAGATGTTGCAGTTGCAACGCTTTTAAAGAGGTTTGCACAGTTTGAAGGCCCTAAAAAGCCTAAATCGATGGTAATCCTTGGTGAGATTTTTCCTGTTGATGCAATGACTATCGGGGGGATTCTCCAGAAAATGGGCGTTGAGTCACTGATCGCACTGCCCGGAACCGCACTTGAAGACTATATCGAGGCGGGGCAGGTTGAAGCCTGTGCCGTGCTGCATCCGTTTTATGAAAGAACGGTCTTTCTGCTTGAAGAGAAAGGGATAAAAATTATCAAGGGGAATCCGATCGGAGCGAATGCAACCGTTCAATGGATACGCCGCATCGGAGAAGCTCTGGATCTTGATCCGGCTCTTGTTCAGGCGGTTGCTGAAGAGGAAGGAGAGAAAGCCCGGGATGTGCTTGCCCAGTTCAGGCATCTTAAGGGTAAAGTGATTGTGGCTGGCTACGAGGGTAATGAACTTCCGCTTGTTCGTCTTCTTCTGGAGGCAGGTCTTGAAGTGCCCTACGCGTCAACATCGATCGCCAGGATGAAACTTGGAGAGGAAGATCACAACGTCTTATCGATGCTTGGTACCGAAATACGATATAGTAAATATCTTGAAGAGGATATGCAGGCGGTGGTCGATTATGAACCGGATCTGGTTATCGGCACAACCTCTCTGGACAGTTTTGCAAAAGAACGCGGCATTCCGGCAATTTATTACACCAACAACATTTCAGCGAGACCGCTCTTTTTTGCTGCAGGCGCAGCAACAGTCCTTGGTATGATCAGCGGATTGCTTGGAAAAAAAGAGGTGTTCCAAAACATGAAAAAGTACTTCGAAGAGTAGCCCTCCCCGTCATATAGAAGCATCTTGTAGCGGCTAACCCTCCTGTCATCTCGAAGCTTGCTGAGAGATCTCTCTTCCGATTTCTCTCAGCACTCGCAACTCAGCACTCAGCACTAATTAAGTACTCAGCACTATTTTAAACTTCCATGATCTCTTTTTCTTTCAGGACAATCAGGTCGGTAAGCTGTTTTTCAAACTTGTGCAACAGTTCGTCAGCGTCCTTCTTTCCCTTGTTTTTATCATCTTCGCTGATTGCTTTATCTTTCTCGAGTTTTTCAATCTCGTGAATCATATCGCGGCGAAGATTGCGAAGGGAGATCTTTGAGTCCTCTCCGAATTTTTTTGTGAGTTTGACAAACTCTTTCCGGCGCTCTTCGGTAAGCGGCGGAATGCTGACTCTGATATTCTGCCCGTCAGCGGCTGGATTGAGCCCGAGATTAGCATCACGGATAGCCTTTTCGGTAGCGGAGACCATTGATTTATCCCAGATCTGCACCATAAGGGTGTGAACATCAAGAACCCCGACATTGCCGACCTGTTTCAGCGGCATCTGCTGTCCGTATGCTTCAACCTTGATACGGTCAAGCAGGGTCGTTGTTGCCTTTCCTGTCCTGATCGAGGCTATTTCATGTTGAAACGCCTCGATAGTCTTTTTCATTCTGGGCTCAAATTTCTGATAAACATCCCTGACACTCATAGCTGTTCTGATAGGTTAGTGCTGGTTTGCCGAAAAAGAGGGAGTATTGCCTTTTATTGAGCGTTCTGATGTCCAACAGTGGCTTTGGCAAAGCGCTTGTTGAAGCGTTCGACGCGTCCGGCGGTATCAACAAGGGTCTGCTTTCCGGTATAGAACGGATGGCAGTTGTTGCAGATATCGACCTTGATTGTTGGTCGTGTTGAACGGGTAACAAAAGAGTTGCCGCAGTTTGCGCAGTGGACGGTAACCTCTGTATACTTTGGATGAATATCTTGTTTCATGACTTTCGTTGACTTTGTCGTACAATAAGTGATATAACCGGCAATAAAATTGTAAAGGTGCAAATATACAAGAATTTCAATCCAGTTACAACCATTAATATGACCGGTTCTACCTCGATAGTCTACCTGAAGGGAGTAGGGACAAAAAAAGCATCAATTCTTCAAGAGGCAGGTATTGCGACAATCAATGATCTTTTTGATTACTTCCCTCGCCGATATCTCGATCGGCGTGCGATGAAAAGTATCAGCAACCTTGTCGATGGCGAAACCGTCACGGTTGTTGGTACAATAATGAAAACCCAGCTTGAGGGTGATACTCCGGGTAAGGCACGTTTCAAGGTATGGCTTGGTGATGCTACAGGCGTTCTTGAACTTACCTGGTTCAGGGGAGTGCGATACTTTTCTCGCAGCATTGTACAGGGTGAAGCTCTTGCAGTTCACGGCAAAGTTGGTTATTTCGGTCGTCATGCGCAGATGCAGCACCCGGATTTCGACCGTCTCAGTCTGAACGCTCATGATGCGGGCTACGGGGAGTCAAGCGATTTTGACCTCTACCATACAGGCAAGATTATCCCTCTCTACCCGACAAGTGAGGCCATGAAACTTGCAGGCCTGACCTCCCGGCAGATGCGTAATCTTGTTGTGAAGGCTTTTGAAAATATAGTGCCCGGCAAAGAGGAAAACCTCAGTGCATCTATTCTTTCAGCCTGCAATCTGCTGCCGCTTGCCGAGGCATATCGTGAAATTCATTTTCCCTCATCGCATGAAGCCCTTGCAAGGGCTCGTTACCGTATGAAGTTTACGGAACTGTTTTATGCACAGCTTTTATTTGCTCTCCGCCACAGCGAGATCAGGCAGATTAAATCTGCTGTCCTGTTCACCCATTCCGGTACAGTCACTGAAAAGCTTTATGCAAGCCTTCCTTATGAGCTGACCGATGCACAAAAAAATGCAATCCGCGAAATATACCGCGACCTCAAAAGCGGCACCCCTATGAACCGTTTGCTGCAGGGTGATGTCGGTTCGGGTAAAACCATTGTTGCCATGTTTGCCATGGCTCTTGCTGCTGATAACGGCCTTCAGTCAGCATTCATGGCCCCTACAGAGATTCTTGCGGTGCAGCACTTCATTGTAATGAAACGTCTGTTCCAGCCTCTTGGTCTTCAGGTCGGGCTTCTGACCGGGAAACAAGGTAAAAAAGAGCGGCAGACTGTTCTTTCAGCACTCAGCTCCGGGGAGCTCAATATCGCTCTCGGCACCCATGCCATGATTGAAAAGGGTGTCAACTATGCAGGGCTCGGACTGGTGATTATTGATGAACAGCATCGCTTTGGGGTGTTGCAGCGCAAGGCCCTTCAGGAAAAGGCGACAAATCCGCATGTCCTCCTGATGACTGCTACGCCTATACCGCGAACCCTGACCATGGGTGTGTTTGGTGATCTTGATGTTTCCCTCATCCGTCAGATGCCAGCCGGCCGGACTCCGGTGAAAACCTATATCAGGAGTGAAAAAGAGAGTCAGAAAGTCTATGAATTTCTCCGCTCACAGGTGGCTGAAGGAAGACAGGGTTATATTGTGTATCCTCTGGTTGAGGAATCTGAAAAAATGGATATGAAAGCCGCTGTGGAAAGTTATCAGCAACTCTCTTCCGAACTCTTTCCTGACCTCCGGCTTGGATTGATTCACGGTCAGATGACGCCTGATCAGAAAGAGGATGTGATGGGTCAGTTCCGCAGAGGCGATCTTCACCTGCTCGTGGGAACGACCGTGATTGAGGTTGGTGTTGATGTCCCGAATGCCACTGTCATGATCATCGAACATGCCGAGCGATTTGGCCTTGCCCAGCTTCACCAGCTAAGGGGACGCGTCGGTCGCGGTGAGCATCGCTCCACCTGCTTTCTTCTCTATGCAAAGCTTACGGACGAAGCCCGCGAACGTATGGCGGCAATGGAGTCAACGACTGACGGCTTCATCATATCCGAAATCGATGCAAAAATAAGAGGCGTTGGAAATATTCTCGGAAAAGAGCAGTCAGGAACCCTGAGTGGATTAAGGATTGCCGATTTGAACTGCGATTTTGATATCATGCACTCTGCCCGCTCTGCGGCATTCAAACTTGTCGCAGATGATCCGCTATTAAAGGCGGCAGATCACCGCATGATCAGAAGCTATTATGATCGTTATTACCGTGAACGCTCCTCTCTGGGTGATATCGGTTAGATTTGTTGAACAAGAAGGAAATAGAGCAGTTTGAAAATGAACATGAAAAGTCAGCATGAACCGGTTCCTGGTGGACTTGTCACCGAGGTGTCCGGCGCATCATATATTGTTATTGCCGACGACGGCACCGAATTTCGTGCTCGCACCTTTCCCGGCACAAAAGCCGATAATGGCGATACCTCACTTGTGGTTGTCGGTGACAGGGTTGAGCTGAAACTGATTGAGACAGGCACTGAATTATTTGAAGCCGTTATAACATTTGTGCACCCTCGCAGAAGTGCCCTGACAAGAAAGAGGGATGTCCGCAGGAACCGAAGCAAAGAGAAAACCCAGGTAATTGCGGCCAATATCGATCAGCTGGTCGTAGTTGTTTCTGCCTATGAGCCACTCCTCAACACCCGCCTGATTGACCGCTACCTTGTCTTTGCCGAATCTGAAAAGCTTGAAACCATTATTGTCGTTAACAAGATGGATCTTGAGGACTCAACAGAGACAAGCGAGCTGATGAAGCCATACAAGGCTCTCGGGTACACTGTTTTTTATACAAGTGCCGAAAAGAAGCGGGGCATGAAATCGTTGAAAAAAGCTCTTGCCGGTAAGCTTTCAGCTTTCAGCGGTCACTCAGGCGTTGGAAAGTCAACCCTGATCAATCAGCTCTTTGGCTACGAACGCTTAAAAACCGGCGAAACAAACTGGAAGACAGGAAAAGGCCTTCACACAACCAGTAACTCTGTTATGCTTCTTCTTCCCGGTGGAGGATACATTATCGACACTCCCGGCATACGAGAGTTTAACCTTGCCGACATTACCAGGGAGAACCTGCGTTTTTACTTTAAAGAGTTTCTTGCCTTTATGCCTGAGTGTGCATTCTCTTCATGCACGCATACCGTAGAGCCGGAGTGCGCAATTCTCGGTGCAGTTGAGTCGGGCCGTATTGATTCTGACCGTTACGAGAGTTACCTTGCAATCTATGAAAGCATCGACCGGGATAGTTGACACTGCTTTGTTGTTTCTCTGGTTTCTATCATCCTTGAACCGTTTTGACCAATGATTATTACCGTCAATCCAGCCACGGCGGAACCGATTGCCGAATATCAAACCATGACATCCGGTGAAATTCGCGAAGTAATAACCCAGTCTTACTGGGACTATATTTCCTGGAGAGAGCTCTCCATTGCTGAGCGTAGTGTGCAGATGAAGCGCCTTGCCAAACTCCTTCGCCTGGAAAAAGACCAGCATGCAGCCCTGATAAGTCGCGAAATGGGTAAGCCTCTTTCGCAGGCAGTGGCGGAAGTGGAAAAATCGGCATGGGTCTGCGATTATTATGCAGATAATGCGGCCTCTTTTTTAAAACCCGAAGAGAGTAATCTTGATGGCGGGGTGAGGGGAGTAGTAAAATTTGAACCTATCGGCCTTGTTCTCGGTATCATGCCATGGAATTTTCCCTTCTGGCAGGTCTTCCGTTTTGCCGCACCTGCCATAATGGCCGGTAACGGTATTATTCTTAAGCATTCTCCTAACGTTACCGGATCAGCCATTGCCATTGAGCAGCTTTTTCGCGATGCCGGATTTCCAGCACATCTTTACAGTGCAGTGCATATCGATCTCGAAGATGTTGATCGTTTGACCGGTTTCATGATTGAGCATCCTGCCATACAGGGAGTCTCGTTGACGGGCAGTACTGCTGCAGGTCGGGCAGTCGCTGCAAAGTCAGGTAAAGCACTGAAAACGAGCGTTCTTGAACTCGGCGGCAGTGATCCCTACATTGTGCTCGATGATGCTGATATTCCCCAGGCTGTAGATATCTGTGCAGCAGCGCGTCTTCTCAATGGCGGACAAAGCTGTATAGCTGCCAAGCGCTTTATTGTGCAGGCCCGTGTGTTTGAGCAGTTCGAAAACCTGCTTCTCCAGCGCATGCAATCGGCAGTGATGGGTGACCCATTGGACCCGGCAGTTGAGGTCGGACCTCTTGCCCGCCACGATCTCCGCGAGCAGCTTCACAGTCAAGTCACACGAAGTGTTGCCGAAGGGGCGCGCCTGCTTTGCGGTGGAACCATTCCGGAAGGCAAAGGCTTTTTCTACCCGCCAACTGTTCTCTCCGGTGTTCACAAATGCATGGAAGTCTATAGCGAAGAAACGTTCGGGCCGGTTGCAACCCTTATTGAAGCAAAGGACGACAATGAAGCTATTCTTATTGCCAATGATACCCCCTATGGTCTTGGATCAGCAGTCTTTTCCGGCAACACCGAAAGGGCGCTTGCCATTGCCGATCAACTTGAAGCAGGCTGCTGTTTTATCAACAGTATGGTGAAATCCGATCCACGTATGCCTTTTGGTGGAGTGAAGCAATCAGGCTATGGCCGCGAACTTTCCAGTTATGGAATTCATGAGTTTGTGAACATAAAAAGTATCTGCGTCAAGGACAGGTGATATTTATATTTGGCAGGACTGGCATCAACCTGAAAGTTGTTAGTGCCTGTGCTTCATAACGCTTATCCTCGTTGCTATCTATTGCATTACCTTGTCGAGGCTTTCGGCAAGCTTTTCCGGATCATTTATTGGCATCAGGCATCTACGGTTGATACAGACCGATGCTTGCGGATGGACAGCAGCAGTCTGAATGCTTTCCGGAAATTGTTGTAGTGCGATAAGCTCATTCGAAGCGTGCATGATGACGTTTCCCGGCAGGTATCGCTCGTCAACAACTGCTCGCAGTTGAGCCATCTCTGGCGCGAGGAGCTCTCCTGAAAGAACAACCCTGCTTTTTCTTTTGCGTGCAAAGTTCAGGGCAACCAGCATCTGTGGCAGAGCATGGCTGTTTTCAGCAAGCGTGGTGCCACATGACTTGATGGTTGCTTCTGCCTTGATGGAAAACTCTTCTATTCCTGTTATTTCGCTCAGCCGCAGAAGGTTCAACGCGCTGATCGAGTTTGCCGAAGGCTCAGCACCGTCATAATCTTCCTTGAGTCTCAACGGGACCGTATTGTCATCAAGAGCAGTACTGAAATACCCTCCATGCGTAGTGTCGTAAAAAAGGCTGTTCTGCAGTTCTGCAAGTTTCAGAGCGGCCTGTAAATATTGTGGTTCAAAAGATGCTTCGTACAAGTCTATCAGTCCCTGCACAAAAAATGCATAATCTTCAGCTTTTCCCGATATAGCAGCGTTGCCGTCTCTGTATCGGCGCAGCAGAAGACCTTTATTGCTGTTATAGAGTTTATCCAGAATAAAGCCTGCAGCTTTCCTGGCAGCGGCAAGGTATGGCTCGTGCTGTAAAACTCTGTAACCCTTTGCCAAGGCTGAAATCATAAGACCATTCCATGCTGTGAGTATTTTATCGTCAAGAAAGGGTCTGGGTCTTTTTCCCCTCGCCGTATATAGCTTTGCTCGCGCATCATCAAGAAGTGCGTTGATTTCTTCAGGTGTCTTTCCAAACTGATCTGCCGTTTTCTCTATGGTGGCTTGCTGCTCCAGAATATTTTTGCCGATAAACTCTCCATGCGGATCATGCAGTACATTTCCTTCAGTGCTTACACCGTAGGTAAATGAGAAGATCGCGGAGAGTGTTTCATCTTCGAGAATCTCCCGAAGCTCATCAGCACTCCAGAGATAGAATGCTCCCTCTTTTTTTACGTTGCCTGATTCTCTCTCCAGGCTGTCTGCATCTTCAGCTGAGTAAAACCCGCCATCAGGCGAAGTCAAATCACAAAGCACATAGTTAAAAATGTCTTCCGCTACACTCTTGAAAAAGTCATCACCGCTGCACTGAAAGGCTTCAAGATAGGAGACGGCAAGTTGGGCATTGTCGTAAAGCATTTTTTCAAAATGAGGCACATGCCAGCGGGCATCGGTAGAGTAACGAGCAAACCCTCCACCACCTTTACCTGTAACCCCGATATGGTCGTGAATTCCTCCTTCAGCCATTTTTTTCAGGGTATTGAGTGCCATAACCTGAGCTTTTTGGTTCCCGGTATAGTATGCGTAGTTGAAAAGAAAGTTTAGCAATACGGGACGGGGAAATTTCGGAGCACCGCCAAAACCACCATAGTGAGAGTCGTAGTTTGTGTCAAGCCATCCGAAGCATTGATTCTGGGCCTTATCTTCATCGGGCAGTGCAGAAGGATTCTTTCTGGAAAGTTGATCAAGAGAGTTGAAAAAACTGTTGGAGCTCTCAATAATTTTTCTTTTTTCACTCTTCCACAGACGGGCTATGGATACAAGTATGGTTCTAAATCCCGGCAGACCATACCGGTCTTCAGGAGGAAAATAACTGCCCCCATAAAAAGGCTTTCTTTCGGGAGTAAGCCAAATGGACATAGGCCAGCCACCATTTCCAGTGCTTGATTGAAGATAATTCATATAGAGACGGTCAACATCAGGAAGCTCTTCGCGGTCGACCTTTACCGAGACGAAATTCCGGTTCAGCAGTTCGGCGATTTCTCTGTTTTCAAACGATTCCCGCTCCATGACATGGCACCAATGGCAAGTTGAATAGCCTATGGAGAGGAACAACGGTATGTTTGCATGTTCAGCTTTTTCAAAAGCCTCGTCTCCCCACTGATACCAGTCCACAGGATTCCGGGCATGCTGCAAGAGATAGGGACTTTTTTCAAGGGCGAGCCGGTTCATTTCCTATATGATTATTGGTCATCGTAGAGCTATGGTGCGTTTATTATAGAACAACCTTAACCATCTCTTGAGTCTCTAAGTTCTTGGGTTTTGAAACCATTGTTATAGACGAGAGTAAACTCGGAAAAGATAAAAGCGGAGAGAATGGCAGGGGAGATTAAACGTCGAAAGCTATGATAATATGAAGAGATATAATGGTTAATCATCCGGGATTTATGCCCGCTTGAACAGTTTACTTGACAGGTTTTGATTGGTCGTAACTATTTAACAAGATATTTGACAAGTATTTTTTCAAGTTCTGACATGTTGATAGGTTTGGAGATATAATCGTCCATTCCGGCACTGATGCATTTTTCCCGGTCGCCAACCATTGCATGAGCTGTCATTGCCACAATGGGAACGCCCGGTGTTCCGCAACGCCCCGGATCATTTCTTATGATTCTGGTAGTTTCATAGCCATCCATTTCAGGCATCTGGCAATCCATTAAAACAAGATTGTAAACTTTATTGCGCATAGCCTCAAGGGCCTCTGTTCCGCTGGAAACAATATCAGAAAAGAGACCCAGTTTTTTAAGCATGGACATCGTTACTTTCTGATTGACAGGATTGTCTTCAACGATAAGGATATTGAATGTATCAGTTGCTGGTTGCAGCTCAGTTATGCGTTTATTTTTATTCGGACTTTCGGGTGCATGCTTCTCAATATTCAGAATATCTTCGATGGAGTGGAAAAGTTCCATACGCCTGACAGGTTTCTGGAGTAATTTAAACTCCCTGGTACTGAAACGTTGTTTTATATCTCCAGAATGGGTGGGTGAAGCCAGTATTATTATTTTGCAGGTATGTGTTGCATAAACCGCGTTCACAAACCGGTCCAGTTCATCCCCCGGTTTATGCTGGTTATTTATATCAAGAATTACAGCATCCCAGGACTCAAGTGAGTCTGGATTATAATGGCTTTTATCAAGCAAAGAAAGTGCTGTTTCAATACTGGAAACCGGGGTGCAAAAACACTTCCAGGAGTCAAGAAGATCGCAGAGCATATCGAGCGCAGTTGTATTACTATTGACAACAAGAACTCTGGGCACAACTGTTCCATGCACCGATACCGGAAGCTTTTCAGGCAAACACTTCTGTTTTTCGAGCACAACATCAAAGCTGAAAACAGAGCCCTTTCCTGGTTGGCTTTCCACTGAGATGCTGCCACCCATTTTGTTGACAAGATAGTGTGAAATCGACAAGCCGAGACCTGTTCCTCCGTATTTCCTTGCCGTTGAACCGTCCGCCTGGATAAACGGCTTAAATATTGAGGTTATAACCTCAGGTTGTATGCCAATACCTGTATCGCGGATGGTACATCTGATTAACACATCAGTTTCTGTTTCCTTTTCAGGCCTGACACTTACTACGATATCGCCATGATGAGTAAATTTTACAGCATTACTGATAAGGTTAACAAAAACCTGTCTGATTCTTACCGGATCACCGATCAATGCAAACGGAAAATCTTTACCGGCTACAATCGTTAATTCAAGCCCTTTAGCCTGTGCTGCAAAGCCAAGCATTCCGCAAACATTTTCCAGGAGTTCGAGGAGATCAAAATCAACGATATCGAGTTCAAGGCAGTTTGCTTCAATTTTGGAGAAATCAAGAATATCGTTAATGATTTCCAGAAGGTTCTGGCCGCTGTTTATAATGGTCTCAACATACTTTTGCTGTTCAGAATCAAGCGTTGTATCAATAAGCATTTCGGACATTCCAATAATGCCTCCCATAGGTGTGCGTATTTCATGGCTCATATTGGCCAGAAACTGGCTTTTTGCTGCATTGGCATCACTTGCTTCCCTGACTTTGTCTTCAAGCTTGCTGTTGATTTCCTGCAACTCTTCTCTTGCAAGGTTAGCGTCTTCAATGAGGTTCAGCAATACAGACCTTTGTTGTTCCCGGTAGAGTTTATTATCCGTTTCTTCATCATTTTTTTCAGTCGAATCTTCTTCTGAAAAAAAATCATCATCAATACTGGAATTCAGCAGCAAATCATCATGTTCAGGAGGGAGGTCGTATGAAACAATGCCGGTATATTTTATCAGTTCCTGTCTCAGCTCTCCAACAATAGTTTTCAGTCCGTTTATGCGCAGTTCTCTGCCTATCATAACACGGTTAAAGCGCTCAAGATCGTTGAGCATTCTTTTCAGCTCCATTTCCATTCTCTTACGCTCGGAAATATCTGAAACAAGTACAGTAACAGAGGCTACCTCGCCATTGATCAGGGAAGGTCCAAAACGTGATTCAATGTCAAGGGGTTCTCCGTGAGGAAGAGCGAGTTGAGACTCGATTATTGCAGGTTTTCCGGTACTGAAAGCCTTTTCTATTGCATTATGAAAGTGGCTGTCGTGCTGTGGTTCAATGATATAGTCACAAAGGTGTTCACCTGGCTGCAGCAGATTTTTATATCCGGGCAGGGATCGGTTGATATAGGTTATCGTGTGGCTGTTGTCAACAGCAATAATGGTATCAGTACTGTTGGCAAGAATCAGATTGAGGGTATTCTGGCTTACACGTAAAGAGTTCAGTGCCTCTTCCAGTTTTGACTGCGACGATTCGAGTTCAAAGTTTTTATCTTCGATCTGCCGTTTAACATCCGAAAGTTCAATTGATTTTTTGATCAGTTTGATATTCTGATCAAGGAGAGCTGCCTGTTTTTGCCGAAGCTCCTGTTCAATACGGCTGCTTTGCAATGAAGCTTTTTCCAGCTCTATTATTCTATGCTGAAGTTGACTGTAATCCACTTTTATCATGACCTGTTTTTGGGGGAAAAAGGTTATGGCAATAATTGGTACTGTTTAATCTTTTCCAAGCACCCAGAGGACAACGGTTTCGTTATGAAATTTTACCGATGAAAGTTCTTTTTTTGTTTTATCAATAGGGCCGATTTCTCCATAGGTATAAAAGCCTATCAGAGGTACATCCTGACCGATAATTTCACGGACGGCATCTACCTCTTCCTGGATTCGACGTCCGAGAACAAGCTTTCTTCCAACACAGCTGAACATGATAATTGCCTTGGGAGTTGCTCCTGCAAGAGACTTTTTTGCCTGTTCAGCAGCTTCCCTGGCTCCGTTGATGATATCTCCCCTTGAGGCAGTTGTAAGTGTCACTTCACTGCCTTCAGGAATAGATGCTGCCAGTGAAATTGTTCCTTTTTCATGATCGACGGATAAACCGCAGCGCAATTGAAAAATGCTTTGACTGCTGTTCGATGGATTTTTGTCAATAATACCAAAGGGATATTCCAGGCAAACGGCAGGAAGCCTTTCAGCTCTTTCTTCACCCAGAAAATCTTTATAAAGATCAAGTGCATTGGTGTGCTCAAACTCTTTAACAACATTTCCTTCCGAGGATGTACAGGTAAAGCTGTTTCCTATCGATGAAAAGCCGCTCCTGACACCGATACCTGTTCTGAAACCCTTCTTTTTAATCACCATCAGACCGGTGATGGCATCTTTATATACTATCCCGTTATAATACTGAAAGGTACTCTCGAACCTTTCGTCATCGCCAAGGTAGCCACCGGTAATCTCAAAATCTTTACCCAGAACCGATTGCAGTCCCTCAAGCACCCTAAGGCCATCACCACCCATTCCGTTAGGAAAAACCAGAAGGGATGCATCGGGATCAACTGCAGCTTTGCCGAGAATATCGTTCGCCATTGCTCTACTGCACGCAGCTTCATCACTGCTCATATTATGTCCTATACCAGTAACAAACTCAAGTTCCTCATTACTGAAAGACATGACAACTACTGATCCTGTCGAAAAACCTGCAGAAGAAATCTCTCCGGCAGTTGTTCCGCCAACCATGGGAATATCTTTGGCAACAGACGAAATTCCTGCTAGAAGGTCACGATGATTAAACCGCATTGCACCAAAAACAATCAGTACCCTGGGAACTCCGCTATGCTTTTCAATAGCGCTCTGTGCAGCCTCTTTCCCTGCAGAAAATGAATCAGCAAGGTTACTGAACCCTACTCCTATAGTATTGTTTGACATAGCGAACTTTCAAAAAAGATCAAGAGATTAACAAAATATTAAGAAACTGAGTATAATTCTTGCATCCCTTCTGACTTTCTGACAATAAGCCATTAGAGTGCACAAGTAAAAAGGTTACTCGCATACTCCATCTTGAAGGTTAACATCAATAACGGGGGAGGTTCTTGTGTAATATACAATCAATGCCGGCATTTTTCAGCGAAATTTCTGATAAATAGCCCGCTTTGTTACATGACAATAATCAATATTGACTTCTTGCATAAGCAAACCATTAGTTCTGAATTTGCCTTGTTTTATTCTCATTGCGTGTTGATTTTTCAGCGTATGCATCAGGTGATGCAGTAAGGAGAAAAGAAGTGGAAACAAACTTCCGGCTTCAGGTGAAGCCGGAAGTTGTTAACAGAAACACGCAACAGTTCTGAAGCTTAAAAGGACATAGAGAGCTCAGAAAGGTAGGTCTTGATTGACTGGTGTTTTCCAAGGCCAAGTTTCTTATGCATCCTGTATCGTATGCTTTCCATGCCTCTTGTCGATATCCCGACAGAACGGGCAATCTCAATAGTATCGTAATTCAATTTTACAAGCAGGCTTATTCTCAGTTCACGCTGATTGAGATTTGGGTGCTTTTTCTGAAGTCTTGACAGAAAAATAGAGTCAGTTTCAGTCAGCTCAATGTTGAGCCGCTTTTCGATTGTTTCGGTTTCAATCAGACTCAGGCATGAATCAGTCATAAGTCTTTTTACGCCGGCATCAATTTCCAACGCATGTATCTGGTCGAGAAGATTTCGCAACGCATTGGTTTTTTCTGCGATTGCAGTAGAAACTCTTGTCAGTTCCATATCCTGTGTTGCAACTCTTGTTTTAAGAGCAGCGATCTCTTTTTCAAAATCAAGAGTTGACTTCTGGTTTTGTATTGCTTCTGTTTTCATGGTGTTATCATGTGGGTTATTCAATGTTCGAAGTAATGTATACGGCAGAAAAGCTTATGTATTCCTCCGCATGCTACCGATTATCCGAATAAAAGTAATCATCACTTCCTCGACGTATTCTAGGCTGTAATATGGATTTTTTTTACAAAATACCAATGAAATTCGTTTTTTCTGCATAAAAACACTTTTTTTATGACTTAAGTACGCAGATACAAGTAATTCAGTTCTTCTCCCATACTATCGTATTTCCTTTTCCATTCATTCATTACACACTTTTTTAGTGCAAGTTCATGTTTCAGCGCTCCTCTGCTATTTTGTTATTAAAGCTTAAATGAGCAGCTTATGCCGATCATTATTATTTTTATCTGTTATGAAAATATCTGTCGTTCTCCCATGGCAGAAGGAATATTTTCCTCTTTGCTTGCAAGGTATAATCTTCAACATTTATTTTCGGTCAGTTCCGCAGGCACCGTCAACTATCAGCAAGGCTCCACTCCCGACGAACGGGCTATAAAAGCACTTTTCTCTGTTGGCATTGATATTTCTTCACTTCGTGCATGTTGTATAGACGATCTGGATCTCTATGCCTGCGACTGGATATTTGTTATGGATCATGAAAATTATGAAAAAATATGCAGCACTTTAATTTCCACTCAAAGGCCAAGAGTGCATATGGTTATGGACTTTGTTAACGGCCGTTCCGGTGAGGAAATCGCCGACCCTTACTATGGTACAGCTAAAGAATTTGAAAGGGTGATGAGCGATCTTTTCATTGCAACTGAACAGATTCTTTACCGGATTTTTGAAGAATACCCAGATGTCGCACTACAGGTATCCGGGGAATAATATAACACCCTTCTTTTTTTCTGCATTCACTTATGAAGAAGCGTTCTCGCTACCTTTTTATTGTTAATCCTGCTGCTAACAAGGGCCGTGCTGCCAGCAAGGTTTCATGGCTTCATGCACTCCTTTCAGGACATGAAGACTCCACCATGGTTACAACGACCCATGCCGGACATGCTGAAGATATTGCCCGTTCCACTATTCCTGAACAAAAATGCCTGATTTCATGTGGCGGAGACGGGACTCTTCATGAAGTAGTTAATGCTGTGGCGGAAAAAGAGATAACAGTTGGGATTTTACCTATTGGTTCAGCTAACGATTTCATTAAAACTCTGAATCCTCCTGATACCTCACATCCAGGTATCAGTCATTTTTTCAATGCACAGAGTAAAAAAGTTGATCTTGGGAGTGTCTCATTCGGCAGAGCTGATCACCGGTATTTTATCAACTCCCTGGGCCTCGGTTTTACCGGCAGGGTAGCGAAAGCTGTTAAAGATACTCCGTGGTTAAAGGGCGAGCTATCCTACGTTTATGCACTTTTACGTGTGCTTTCCGGATATGCCTCAGTCAAAATGCATATTAAAATTACTTTGGAAGACTCTTTTATGGAGCTTCACGAGCCTGTTTTTGCTTTTTCCGTGTTAAATGGAAAAATAGAAGGGGGGAAATTCAAGATTTCGCCTCATTCCGAACTGTCCGATGGGCTGCTTGACGTGTGCATTCTCAAGGCCGTATCAAAACTTGAATTTTTTCTCTATGTGCTCAAGTACATCAATGGTACCCATATCGGCGATCCAAAGGTGATTTATTGCAAGGCGAAAGCTGTAGAGCTGACAATGTCGACTGCAGATGTCATGCATCTGGACGGGGAGGTTTATGATAACATTCAAGGAAACATCAACATATCAGTGGTTCCGGATGGACTCTCCATGCTTTACGATCAACCTCTATCAGAGAGATAAAGAGCGATTCATGGAGATCAAACTCTCAGCTCATTACGCCTGGTTATCGAAGGTTCTTAACTTGTGACATGGATTGATTAAAGGGCGCAAGCTAAGCCGACTTTTTTTATATTTATTCTGCAAGTCAATGAATACATGCTCAAATTTGCTCAATTTCAGGAATAATAAAACAGGATAGTACGCCAACACCTGCGGCTGATAAACATACTAAAATGCGTTATGAAAAAATATCTCTCCATTCTTTGTCTCTTTCTTTTTATGGGGATGATCACTCTTCCGGCACATGCTGTTGATACTCCCTATTACCTGAGCGGAAATATCGGGGCATCTTTGTTCAATAACATAACACTCAATAGCCAAGCCACACAAATCCAACTGGGGACAGTGCAGACAAATGCCAGTTACGCTGTTGAGGGTGCTTTTGGACGGGATTTTGATGGGTTTCGGGTAGAGGTGGAAGGTGGTCTTCAGCAAAACAAATCCAGCCAGATCGGGGCGATTAACGTGGCCTCTGTTCTGCTCAATGGTTACTATGATTTCAACGATCCTGATGAGCTTAGTCCATATCTTACTGCCGGTATTGGATATGCTGGTGTCACTGCTTCCTCTGGTATTGGATATGCCGGTAACCCTGCTTCCTCTTATGTAAGCAGTTCAGTACTTGGTTATCAGGTTGGTGCCGGGGTTCTCATTCCAATAACTGAGATAGCGGCGATTGATGCCCGGTATCGCTATTTTGGAACCGGTACCTGCAGGTTTACTGATAATACTGCCGATTTCAAACTGTCAGGCAGCAGCTTTCTGCTCGGGTTGAAATTCAGGATAAGGTAAAAAAGGCATTGCAATGGATAGAGATACGGCAATATTCGACAGCAGTCGGTAAACAACAGCACAATACTTTACTTACGAAATGCAGGTTATTGTTTTTGAAGATACCAGGGTTTCTCAGCTCAAGCCACTTGTGAACCTTAAGCCGGTGTATGGACTCTCTACCGGCTTTCGTTCTCTTCGGGAAAAACTTGAGCATTCGATGAAGGGGCGTGTGAGGCTCACCTGGCATCTGCGCCGCTATCTTGCTCCATATTATGCGGAACAGCATCCCGCATCAGTGCTCAACAAGATTGAAGAGGATGATGTACTTCTCGTTAACGGCCGCCTGGTCTGTTGTGAGGCAGCCGCTGCACTGATAACTGAGAGCGCCATCGAACCCGGCAAGGCCTATATGCAGGGAGATGATCTTCTCTTTGCCAGGGTTCATCGTCGTCATATTGAAGATAACCATGGCTTGATGCCAGATCTGATTGATACATCCCGTATGGCCGGAGAACTTGTTTGTGAACCGGTCACTGGCTTTCGGATTATCAGGCATATATGGGATGTGATAGCGTTCCACCCTGACGAGATGCTGCGTGATGCTGCAACACTTGAACTGGGCCATATTGCAGGCAGTGTGCACCCCTCAGCTGCCTTGATCAACCCTTCAAACATCTATGTTGCTCCCGGAGCAGTTGTGCGTGCAGGTGCAGTGCTTGATGCTGATGAGGGATTTGTGGCTGTCGGGGAGGGAGCGATTGTTGATCCGCAGGCGGTGCTGATGCAGAATGTTTTTCTTTCTCCGCGTTCGAGGGTTAAAACCGGTGCCAATCTCTATAGTAATGTCACCGTGGGAATAGCATCTAAAATTGGAGGAGAAGTCGAGGATTCCATTATTGAGCCTTTTGCAAACAAACAGCATGATGGTTTTCTTGGTCACTCCTATATCTCTTCCTGGTGTAATCTTGGAGCAGGGACCATTACGAGCGATCTTAAAAATAACTACAGCCCGATAAAGCTTCTTCTCAATGGTCGGGAGGAGAAGACAGGCCTCCAGTTTCTTGGGCTTTTGATGGGTGATCACGCCAAAAGCTCTATCAATTCGATGTTCAACACCGGAACCTTGGTTGGTACAGCAGCCAATGTGTTCAACGCCGGGTTTCCTCCAAAAGAGATTTTTTCTTTTTCATGGGGTGGAAGCGCTGGTTTTGAAACCTATGAGATTGAAAAAGCCGTTGCAACAGCAAAGGCGGTTATGGCGCGCCGCAATATTGTGATGAGTAGCGCTTATGAGTCCATGTTGCGTTTCATTGCCGCAACGGAGAGCCGGGACCCGTTATTTGTATAACTTCTAAGTATGAGTATGCATGATTCTTGTCGTCGATAATTATGATTCTTTCACCTACAACCTGGTGCAATATATTGGTGAGTCAGGGGAAACTGTTGAGGTATATCGCAACGATGAACTCTCTGTTGCCGAAATTATAGAACGTAATCCCGAAAAGATTGTTATTTCTCCAGGTCCCGGAACTCCTGATGATGCCGGTGTATCTGTGCCATTGATTCATGCTGTTAAAGGCAGGATACCTCTTTTGGGTGTCTGTCTGGGGCATCAGTCTATCGGTGCCGCTCTTGGTGGAAAAGTGGTACGGGCAGCACATATCATGCATGGCAAGACCTCACTGGTTTACCATGACAACCAGGGAATATTCAGTGGCGTTGAAAATCCATTTATAGCTACAAGATATCACTCTCTCATTGTCGAGAGAGAAACACTTCCGGATATCCTCTCTATTCGCGCATGGACTGAAGACGGAGTGATCATGGGGATGGATTCGGAGCAACTGCTGCTTTACGGTGTTCAGTTTCATCCAGAATCCATCATGACCAGTGAAGGGAAAAAAATTATCAGAAATTTTCTTGAACTGTAATCATGTTCTGCCTTTTCCCGGTATCAACCGGGAAGGTGATTTTAAGGCTTATGGTTGACGGTTATTCCCTGAATTTTTAATATGAGGTAGTTGTTCATGTACAGACTCATTGAACCAGTCGGTCAGAATTTTTGTTTCTTGTCGATCTAACTGCTTTTCAGGGTTACAGATATAATATAACCGCTGGTGAAGAGGGCCTTCCCCGATAACTCTTATGATGTCAGACCGCTTGCGTTCTTTTTTTTCATTGTTCCATGTTGAAAAATTTACAACATTGCGCCCTGAAGAGACTGTTGATGATAACAGCCACGAAATTGGAGCTATATAGGCAATGGCTGTCCACCTGGTTTCATGAGAGTGGCAGTCGTAGCAGGCTTTTTTTAGAGAATTCTTTATGGAATATGGAGTTTGAACGTCTGAAACGACTGGAGGATTGATGCGGTTCAATGGCATAAACTGCATCATCATGAGAGTGAGAAGAGACCAGCTGCCAATGGATTTTAAAGAGAGAGTCATTGTTTTGGGGAACATTCTGAATGTAATTCCTCTTCTATTCCTTTAATCTCAAGAGAGTGTTATCGTGATATTTCCCTGTGAAAAAGCCGTATGGTACTATCTTCCTCAAATCAGGGCTGATCTTGCTATCGAGCTTGTGAAAACGGGAATGACCCAGTCGCAGGCTTCAAAAAAACTTGGTGTTACTCCAGCTGCTGTATCACAATACATCAATAAAAAACGAGGTATCCAAACGCCAAAGAGCCGGATATACCGTCAGGAGATAAAAGCTGCGGTTAAAAAAATCTGTGATGACGCCTCCCCTGATGACCTTCGTCTTATTGTGTGTAACTGTTGTCATTTGTTGCAGGAAGACGACAAAGAAAAGGCTGGTGAAACTCCGTCATGCGGTATGCATCATGCATCATGAGAAGCGTGATGTATCCTTTCTTGCTACAATTCGACAATGATATGCGATTCGGTTGAATGACCGTTGAGCAGGTTTTTCAGCGTGTCGATGAGCTCCATTCCGTATTTGTTGAGAAAATAAAAAATATTGATCATCCTTTCTTGAGGCATCCCTTCCGGAAAAAGTGCGGTTTCGGCCTTAATGATCTGGTCCAGCAGTTCTTCGTGTTTGCGCCGGCTTGCTTTCCATGCTTTCTGTTCGATACCTTCCACAATTTTGGTCGATTGCACGCCTGACGCAGCTAACAGCGGCTCAAGAGTAGGGTCAATTTTTGAAAGAGCGGGCCCCAGAGTTGCAAAAGATCGCAAGATCTCTTCCTTTACCTGCTCAAACAGTGCATCAAGCTGAGGATTTTCTGAAATACCTACCGCATTTTTTTTCACCTGCTGAAGGTCACCGAATACTGAATTGTAAATCTGTTTGCGCGAAAATCCAGGCTTCCCGATTACCTTGAGCAGCTTGTCCATGATTCTGCTTATTTTCGGCTCAACCAGCGAAAAGCTTCCCCTGGGGATAACAAATGGCATGGAGATGCCGAAATGCTCATAATTTTTCCGGTACTGTGCCAGATAGCTTATTTCACCAGGTCCGGCGATACAGGCAAAAGTCGGCAGCACGTAATCCTGAACAATTGGTCTGAGAACAACGTTGGGGCTGAACCGTTCAGGGTGATCCTGACACAGTTCAAGTATCTGGTTTTTTGAAAAGTGTTGTTTGTCCGGAACAATGGAAAAAGAGTCATCAGAAGTGTGTTCTATTTTTTGACGCTGTCCATGTTGATTGATATAAAAAAGATTGACCGTTCTTGGTTTTGTCTGTGCCGTATAACCGAGGCTTTCCAGGCGAGAACTCTGTGCAATTACATTATAAGATGATGCGGGCGAGGATGAGAGTTCCTGCAAAAAAATGCTGGATGAAAGTCTTTTAAACTCGGGGTCCAGGCTCGAAAGGAGAATCAGCGGCTGTTCCTTGAACAGCTGCATCATGGTTTTAGCAAAACTTGTTTCGAAGGTGCTTCCTGGACAATAGCAATCTGAAAGTATGCTTGCAATACTCTCTTTATAAGTTGAATCCGGCAGGAGCGTTATAAAATCCTCAACAGTTTGCCTGATCTCTTCGCCGAAACTGGTGTTGGCGACCATCTGGTCAGGAAGACGTTTATAGGGTTCCTCATTGAAGTGAACGATCTGGTTTTCAGAAAAAATTGCCGTGTGGGCTGATTCAGCGTAGTCATGATCTTCACCTTCAAGCCAGAATATGGGTACAAAATCATATTCCGGGAAAAGTGCTTTTTGGCGTTCTGCAAAAATAATGGCCGTAAGAGCTTTATAGATGGTGTAGAGAGGTCCGGTAAAGAGTCCTAATTGCTGTCCGGTGACCACAGCCATACATCGCGGAGAGCGGAGTTTTTCGATCTCACGGAGGTGAAGTTCTGTACATCCGAAGCGACTGTTCTGCTTTGCAAGCATTCGAGTAAGTGTTTCCCGATCAAATTTTCTTGATCCGAGCATTCCGAGCTGTCGGTAGTAATCAGCCTCTTTTTGGTAATCAAGGTGAAAACACTCCGAAATCAATTCTGAACGTTCGGGACCATCTGATGTATAGTCCCGAAACAGCTTCGAAAATCCCTTTTTTGGCGTCAGAATATTTTTGTAATCAAGCAGAAAGGTATTCACTCTGTTATGTTTGCAGGTTCCATTGTTTAAGTGCGCCGATAAATCCATGTGCTGTCAGATCACACGAAAGCGGGGTAATAGCTACATAATTCTGTCGCACGGCAAATTCATCTTTACTGATATCTTCATCGAGCAGTTTCAGCGTACCGCTCAGCCAGTAGTAGGGGTTGTTGAACATATCATGTCGTTCAATGGCATCTTCTTCCCAGCGGGAACGTCCCTGTTCAGTAATCACAATCCCGCTGATCTCGGATTCCGGCACATTGGGGATATTGACTGAAAGAATTGTATCAGCAGGAAGTCCTTCCAGAAGCACTTTTCGTGCAAGTTTTCGTGCAAATTTTGCGGCATAGGTAAAATCGGCATGTTCATAGGTTGTCAGAGAAAATGCCAGAGAAGTGATTCCCTGAATAGACCCCTCAATCGCTGCAGCAACAGTGCCCGAGTATAACGTATTTGTTGCCGTGTTGCTGCCATAGTTGATGCCTGATACAATAAGATCAGGTTTTGAAGGCAGAATATGACTAAGTGCTACCTTGATGCAGTCAACAGGGGTACCTGAAACGGTATAGCCGAAAAAATGATTGTTTTTTAAAAACTTTTTAATTCTCAGCGGCTCACCCAGTGTCATGGCATGGCTCATTCCGCTGTGCGGCTCTGCAGGTGCAACGACCGTAACGCGGCCTAATTTCTTCATGGCAGCCGCAAGCGCATGAATACCTTCGCCTTCAATGCCGTCGTCATTACAGACAAGTATGTGAGGTTTCTGAACGGTATTCATACGTATTGCTGTTCCCTGATCATCAGTATGGTTCTCTTTCAATGTTGTGAAGGTGCGTAATAATACAAAAAAGTTCTGCTCAAAAGTTATGACCGAGACTGAAATAAAAGACGGTATCTGAAAATCCCAGCGATGAAGAACTTGGATTTGTTGCGTTTTTAAGAAAAGCGAAAGCTTTTGAAACGGTGAACATCGCCGGGCCGAGAGGTGTTTGCCATACCAGACTGGTGCCGGTACCGTGAATAAGTTGGCCGAAAGAGATGTCATCCCTGTCATTCCAGGCATTCCCGACATTGTAATGAAGTACGATCGACGTTGGAAACAGCAGATCGAACGAGGGCTTATAGCGAAGATGTACTCCAACTGCAACAATATCGTTGCCTGGAAGGTCATTTTCTTTAAGCCCGATGAATTGCTGGCTGTAACTGGTTCCCGGCCCTCCAAGGAAAAATTTTTCTGAGAGTGGCACGCTGATGTTGCTGATGCCGAATAGTCCGGATAGCTGCAAGGTTGTCTCTTTCCCAAGGGGAATATTTTCTTCGTGCCGGCCTGCCATCTGCCAGAAAACATCATGCACCTTGAACGATTCTGAAGAACTTGAATATCGGAAGTTCGTATAGCTGCCGGACGTCGGAATCAGCGGATCATCTCTCGAATCAAGAGTGAACTGTGTGCCTATGGAGAGCATCGTAATATTTGCTGTCGGCAGTCCTCCACCATTCACCTGCCCGGCATAGGATAGCGAGTTCTGGTAGGTCATATCAACAATAAACTGGCCGTTTTTATTGATCCTTGTTCCAAACCCTGAGTTTATGCCATATTTCTGTATTCCGTAGGTGTGCGATCCATTGGAATGTGAAGAAAAAAGTGCTTTGGAAAAGGTTATATCGCGGTTATCAAAGAGATGGTCGTCATAAAAAATTCTGGACGACATGGTGAAGTGCGATGAGTTTATACGTGGCATGTTAAACTCAATGTTCACCGAGTTGTCTCTTTTTCCTGCTATCATCCACCCGCCGATAGAGCTTGTTGTTCCTCCGAGATTTTCATTTCTGAAATCAAGGAGAAACTGGGCATTGTTTATTTCATCATAACGCAATCCAAGCCTGAGCACATACGGTGTTTTTTCTTCAAGGGAAAACTTGAGCAGCGGATTCCTGCCTGTATCTGACACTGTTGTGAGTGAAACGCCATTAAATGACCCGGTATCGTAAAGGTTATCGACCGACTCTTCAGCCTTCCTGGAACTCAAAGCCTCCGTTGTGTCAACTTTTATTTCCCGCTTTATGGAAGTGATTCCCGTAATGTTCTTGTTCTGATGAATTTCTATGCTATCCGGCTTTCCTGAGGAGACCTTTACTTCCAGTGTGCCGCCTCTGAATGATGTTCGTTCTATAGTGACAAGACTGAACCCTTTGCTTCTGTATTTCTTTATCAGAGCTTCCAAAGCCTTTGTTCCTGCTGCGTTGGTATAGAGTACGCCGGTTACAGGCCTGAAACATGATTCTATTTCTTCCGTTGTAAGCGCATCAGCGGGCCCTCCAGTGAGGGTTATGCTGTTAATTCCGGGAAGAGGGTCAAGGTGAAAGGTAACTCTCTTGTTGTGGTTGTCCACTTCAGCATATACTCTTGTAAAGAGATCTGTCGCTAAAAGGTTGTGCAGGGTTTTTACCGGCTCGACAGCATTTCTCACCATTCCCGAAACAATCAGGATCTCCTCCCTGAATTCAGGTTTCTCACTGGAAAACTGAATTGTTTTTGCATACCGGCTTATATCGGTGCTGCGGGGAGGCTCTTTTTCCAGACTCTGTTTTATGGTTTCCGCAAGAACTTTCCCTTTGGTATAACCTTTCTCAATGAGAGAGGTTATATCAGAAAAATCGGTAGCCTTATGGTCATTGAGGTCAGGGGTAATGATCATATCTGCTCGAGCAAGCTGTGCAGGGTATTGAAGTTTTGTCAGAATAGTCAGGGTCTGATCAGCAGTTTTCCATGGCAGATCAAGTTCTCCACCGGTTTTATACATGCTGCCATGGGTATCGACCGCAATTTTATAGTTTGCGTTGAACGTATCGAGTTCATCGACAGGTAAATTCGCAACAAGCCCACCATCAACAAGCTCATACCCGTTACGTATGACCGGTTCAAAAAGAACCGGCAAGGTACTGCTTGCCCGCATTGCTTCAGACAGGGAGCCGGAACTGAGAGTTATTCGCTTGCCTGATACCAGATCAGTCGCTACCGCCCTGAAATTGACTGGAAGAGAGGAGAAATCACCCGTATTTTTATACATGCCGTTCAGAGCCAGGAGATCGAGGGTTTGGGTTATTTTTTGAGCGGAATTAAGAGATTTCGGCATAAGCAGTTTCAGCTTTTCGAATCTGAGTGCGATGGATGCCCGGTCGCGGATTCGTTGCTGTTCAAGAAAAATATTTGATCGTGAATAATCATTGGTAAAAGAGGTAATTGATTGCCAGGGAAGGGAGTGCGCGATTTCCTCAAGGTTCCGAGGGCTGTATCCGCAACTGTAAAGACCTCCGATAATGGCGCCTATGCTTGTACCGGCAATAAAATCCACCGGAACACCTTTTTCATCAAGAGCCTTGAGAACGCCTATCTGTGAAAGACCGTTGGCACCTCCGCCGGACAGGGCAAGACCAACCGTCTTTCTTGCCGGCCTCATATAGGGGCGCAGGGCGAAACGATGCTGCGGAAGTTCAAGTGTGTCGGGATAGACGATTGTCGAGGCAGCGGCAGCTGGAGGAACTGTCATATCCTGCAGAAAAGCGGCTATGAGTAACGCTATGTAAAAAAGTATTCTAATGGTATCGCTCCTGGTTCAAAATCCTCTTACAAGAGGCCTGTAAAGGCTGTTTTTGAGTTCTCATGCGGACTTTATATCTTGAGCTTTAATGTATAACCTTTACTCCTAATTGTGAAAATGGCTTGGTTTAAACGGGTAAAACCCTCAATACGTCCTACCGACAAGCGTGATATGCCGGAAGGGTTGTGGTGGAAATGTGAAAAGTGCGGAGCGATGCTTCATAAAAAACAGCTTGAAGATCATTTTTTTACCTGTTCGGAGTGTGATCACCATTTCAGGATATCCCCATATAAATATTTTTCGATTCTCTTTGATGACGATAAGTATTGCGAGTTTGATGATCAATTGCGAGCCGCAGATCCCCTTGGTTTTACCGATACCAAAAAATATCCTGACAGGGTTTATGATACTATAGAAAAAAGCGGTAAAACGGAAGCCTGCCGCAATGCTCATGGAATCAGTGGCGGGCAGCCCCTTGTCATTTCAGCAATGGATTTTGGCTTTATCGGAGGTTCCATGGGATCGGTCGTTGGCGAAAAAATTGCTCGCGCTGTCGACAAGTCACTTGAGCTTAATGCTCCTCTCCTGATAATTTCCCAGTCCGGAGGAGCCCGAATGATGGAAGGCGCTTTCAGTCTCATGCAGATGGCTAAAACTGCAGCCCGTCTTACCCGTCTCAGTGAAAGAAAACTGCCGTACATCTCCCTTTTGACCGACCCGACCATGGGAGGCATCAGCGCCTCCTTTGCCATGCTTGGCGATCTCAACATCAGTGAGCCTAAAGCTCTTATTGGTTTTGCAGGTCCCAGGGTGATCAGGGATACCATCAAAAGAGATTTACCTGAAGGATTTCAACGCGCCGAATTCCTGTTTGATCATGGGTTTCTTGATCGTATCATTCATCGCAGGGATCTGAAAACCGAGCTAGTCAGTCTCCTCAGCATGCTGAAAGTCTAGAGCCAGCCGAGTGCTGCAGCAGTAACAGGGAACTGTTCCATGAATATCTTTTTGATTGCAATGGCAATTTCCCTGTGCTCTTGTTGTGTGCTTTTGTCAGTCCGTACCTCCAGATAGTGTATCCAGCTTCTTACAGAACCCTTCATATAGAGTTTTGTCCGGGTACCGAGGGGCAGCAGTACTCTTGCGCACTCCTTGGCAATTCCCTTTTCAAGAGCGCTCTTGTATTGTTCAAGCGCCAAACCGGCAACACGCTCCTGCGCTTCGTCAAACCAGTTTTTTGTCGATTCGTCAAGATCGTTTAGCGAGTTTTGCCTGTTTTTGCTGTCCTGGCGTCTTGGCTCGTATCGTTCAATTTCCTGAACTTCAGCGTACCGTTGAGAAAACTCCTGGAACTGAAAGCTTCTATGCCGGAGAATCTGTGGAGAGATAGCTCTTGACGTCACAATTTCAACGCTCATATCCACCATTTCAAAGACGCTCCAGTGTTTATGCGTTATACAATAGGCGAGCAGCTTTTCATAATCAGGAGTTTCCTGGTGAGGGCTCGATACCCTTGCGCAGTAAGCAATCAGACCTTCAGGAGTAAGTGGCTGGTTTTCAACCTGGATAAGCGGAGCTGTGACGGCAATGAGGCGTACCTGCATGTTCCTCTATAATTTTAATCATTGATTTTTCAAAGAGTGAAATTTACTTCCATTTTGGTCAAAACCATCCTTTTTTGCTAATTGGAACCGGATTTCTTGATTTGTTGTTATCACTACGTATTTTAACTATTTCTATTCCGAATTCGGCAAGTCGGTTCTATAAGGAACGGCAGTTCCGTTCCGGTCTGATTTTTATAAAGGTTTTCAAACTTCAAACGCAAGGGCACTTATGGCAAATATTAATTTTGGTTTTGAGCATCATGCCAAAAAAATGTATTCGGGAGCTATAGAAGAGAGTATCACCAACTCTCTTGTTCCCATGGTTATAGAAACTTCAGGACGGGGCGAAAGAGCCTTTGATATTTTTTCAAGGCTGTTGCGTGAACGTATTATTTTTCTCGGCAGCGGCATAGACGAACATGTCGCAGGACTGATCATGGCCCAGCTTATTTTTCTTGAATCAGAGGATCCTGAACGCGATATCTATATCTACGTGAACTCCCCGGGCGGAAGTGTATCAGCAGGGCTTGGGATCTACGATACCATTCAGTATATCCGTCCTGATGTTTCAACAGTCTGTGTCGGCATGGCAGCAAGCATGGGCGCATTTCTTCTTGCAAGTGGAGCAAAAGGCAAGAGGGCGTCGCTTCCTCACTCCAGGATTATGATTCACCAGCCATCAGGCGGTGCACATGGGCAGGAAACCGATATCATTATTCAGGCGCGTGAAATTGAAAAGATCCGCCACCTGCTTGATGAGCTGCTTGCCCGCCATACCGGTAAGGACGTAACGCAGGTCAGGGAGGATTCAGAAAGGGATCGCTGGATGAATGCGCAGGAAGCGCTCGATTATGGTCTTATCGACTCAATTTTCGAGAAACGTCCAATGCCTGAAAAGAAAGCCTGATCCGGCCGATCCGTTTATTCACATTTTTACTTATCAGCAGTAACCGATTTTTTTATCATGAGCGATTCAGTGGCCTCTTTCAATCTGGAAAAAACCTATAACCATCACGATGTAGAAGACCGCTGGAGAAGTTCTCACTGGGAGGCGCTCGGCAGTTTCCATGCCGAAAGCTCAAGTGTTCTGGAGAAGAATAAAACTCCATATACTGTTCTTATGCCTCCTCCCAATGTTACGGGAAGCCTTACGCTCGGTCATGTACTGAATCATACGCTGCAGGATATTTTTATTCGTTACAACAGAATGACAGGTCATGAGGCCCTGTGGCTTCCCGGTACCGATCATGCGGGGATAGCGACCCAGACGGTTGTTGAGAGAAAACTTAAAAAAGAGGGGATAACCCGCCACGATCTCGGACGAAAAGAGTTTCTCAACCACGTATGGCAGTGGAGGGAGGAGTACGGTGGTCTCATTCTCAAGCAGCTTCGTCGCCTCGGTATCTCATGCGACTGGCGACGTAACCTCTTCACTATGGATGAAGGTGCTTCGCAAGCTGTTGTCAACGCTTTTATTACGCTCTATCGCGACGGCTTGATTTACCGTGGTACCCGCATCATCAACTGGTGCCCAGTCTCACAGACGGCACTTTCTGATGAAGAAGTTATCATGAAATCTCGTCGTGATAATCTTGTCTATGTGCAGTACGCTCTTGTCCGCCATCCCGGACGATACATTACCATTGCGACCGTCAGGCCCGAAACCATTCTCGGTGATGTGGCAATTGCAGTCAACCCCCGAGATCCCCGCTATCTTGATCTGGTCGGCGAACTTGCCATTGTGCCGGTCGCAGGAAGGCATATCCCGATCATTGCGGACGATTATGTTGATATTGACTTCGGTACCGGTGCATTGAAAATAACCCCGGCACACGATGCAAATGATTATGAAGTCGGCAAACGCCACAATCTTCAGGCAATATCGGTTGTCGGCAAAGACGGGAGAATGACTGATGAGTACGGCTACGCCGGTATGGACCGGTTTGATGCGCGTACAAAAATTCTCACCGATCTCGAAGAGCTGGGTAACCTGGTCCGGGTCGAAGAGTATGAACACAATGTAGGGTATTCCGAAAGGGCGGACGTCGTTGTTGAGCCATACCTTTCCGAGCAGTGGTTTGTCAAAATGTCGCCTCTGGCTGAGCGCGCGCTTGAAGTTGTCAATGACGGAGAAATCCGGTTTCATCCCCCGCACTGGATCAACACCTACCGCCACTGGATGGGAAATATAAAGGACTGGTGTATCTCTCGCCAGCTCTGGTGGGGGCACCGTATTCCTGCCTGGTACGACACCGAAGGGAAGGTCTGGGTTGCAGCCTCTTACGAAGAAGCGTGTCATCTTGCCGGTACCGACAAGCTTGTCCAGGACGATGATGTGCTCGATACATGGTTCTCCTCCTGGCTATGGCCGCTTACAACGCTTGGATGGACCGATACCAAAAGTGACAATGATAACCTGAGAGCCTTTTATCCAACCGATACGCTGGTAACCGGACCGGACATCATTTTTTTCTGGGTTGCCAGAATGATTATGGCGGGACTCTATTTCAAAGGAGAGGTCCCATTCCGTGACGTTTATTTTACCAGCATTATCCGTGACATGAAAGGCAGGAAACTGTCGAAGTCTCTCGGTAACTCCCCCGATCCTATCAAGGTCATGGACACCTATGGGACGGACGCTCTTCGCTTCACCATCATTTACATTGCTCCTCTGGGTCAGGATGTGCTGTTCGGGGAGGAGAAGTGTGAACTCGGTCGGAATTTTGCCACAAAAATATGGAACGCCTCACGTCTTGTGTTTATGCAGCGTGAGAAGTATTTCGCAGATCATGATGAGTTTGCTGCTGTTTTTCAGAATTTTGATCCGCGTTCAGGCGATTTTGATCTGACAGGGCAGTGGCTTCTTGCAGGGTATCACGATATGCTCGACCGCTATCATGCCGCGTTCAGTCAGTTCAGGGTTAATGATATTGTCCGGTTGCTCTACGACTTCTTCTGGGGCGATTACTGCGGCTGGTACCTTGAAGCGCTCAAAGTTCAACTCACCGGAGATGTGACGCGCGAGGAAGCCCAGAACGCAGTTTGTCTTGCTGTTCATGTTCTTGAGGGATTCCTTAAGGCATTGCATCCGGTCATGCCTTTTATTACAGACGAGATATGGCATCAGATTCTTCAGCGTCCTTCAGTTGAGAGTATTGCTCTTTCGCCGATGCCCCTTTCCGATCCGGAGTTCCGCAGTCTGGATGTTCAAGGGTTTACCCTGATTCAGAAACTGATTACTGAGATACGAAGCCTTCGCTCATTGTTCGGTGTTCCGCACAACAGCGAGGCGGAAGTTCTCCTCTGGCCTTCCAGCGACCAGGATCGCCGCATATTTGAGTCAAATCTTTCGCTTATTGCTGCGCTTGGCCAATGTATTCCAAAGTTGATGACAGATGGAGAGAAGCCACGACATGCCGCCGGATCTGTCGTTGAGGGTAATGAACTATTTGTGATGCTTGAGGGGTTAATATCGTTTGACAAGGAGCGTGAACGACTTCAGAAAGAGATTAAAAATATTTCTTCCTATGTAAGTTCGGTCCGTAAAAAACTTTCAAACGCCGGTTTTGTTGATAATGCTCCTGCGGAAGTCATTGATAAAGAGCGTGAAAAACTCAAGGATGCTGAGGATAATCTTGCAAAACTGAACAGCAACTTAACGGTGCTCAATGATTGAGTAGTGGGTTTCTTGTATAAAAATTTTATATACCTCTATGGTGAGAGGAAAGAAAAAAATCGTTTTTTTAGATTTAATCACCCTGAAATGATATTTTGTGGTTTTTTCAGTATCACGTCAGCCATCAGGACAGGTTTAAATCGCTGAAGTTCGCAAGGGAGAAGACAGCATGAGGCAGCTTAAAATAAGCAAACAGATAACAAATCGCGAGAGCCTTTCTCTCGATCGTTACCTGCAGGAAATAGGAAAATATGATTTATTGACAGCCGAAGATGAGGTCAAATTGACCAAGGCAATCAAAGAGGGCTTTGATATGCCGGTTGATACGACCGAATACAAAAGGGCTAAGCGTGCGCTTGATAAATTGATTAAAGGAAATTTACGATTTGTCGTTTCTGTTGCCAAGCAGTATCAGAACCAGGGGCTTACCCTTGGCGATCTGATCAACGAAGGCAATCTTGGTCTGATCAAGGCGGCAAAGCGTTTTGATGAAACCCGCGGATTCAAGTTCATCTCTTATGCGGTATGGTGGATTCGTCAGTCGATTCTTCAGGCATTGGCCGAGCAGTCGAGAATTGTAAGGCTTCCCCTGAACAGGGTCGGTACTCTCAATAAGATCAGCAAGGCATACAGCCAGCTTGAGCAGGAATTTGAGCGTGATCCCAATACACGGGAACTTGCCACTCTTCTCGAAATGGATTCACAGGATGTCGCTGATACGCTTAAAATTGCCGGAAGGCATGTATCGGTTGATGCGCCATTTGCTCAAGGTGACGATAACCGCCTGCTCGATGTGCTGCAGAATGATGGCCATTTACCTGATTATGGTCTTAACCGGGACTCTTTAACACTTGAAGTTGAACGTTCACTCTCTGTTCTTGCCCCGAGAGAGGCTGACGTTATCAAGTCCTACTTCGGAATCGGCATGGACAACCCGCTCACTCTTGAGGAGATTGGAGAGAAATTCAAGCTCACCAGAGAGCGTGTCAGGCAGATCAAGGAAAAAGCAATACGCCGTTTAAGGCAGTCAGCATACAGCAAAATTCTCAAGGAGTATATCGGAAGCTGATTGACGCAGTCAGTATCTCCGTTTTCCAGGTTATGCAGAGTGAGGAGCTCAGGCTACATCGATTTGCCGGGACTCCTTTCTTGGTTTTAGGCCGGCCTGATCAGGATCGTATTGAAAGTTTTACCGGATATCCTTCTTTCAGCCCGAGTCTTTCTGCTGCACTGCCGTTTCTCACTGCAATCTCTATCATCCCGCTGCACCCCGTATAGGCAAGCAGTTCCTGATCAGACACATCACTATAGGTGGTGACAACCGGAATCTGGTTGCCGTTGTCCACTAATACCATCCAGTGCTTTTCGGTATCAAACAGTTCTGAGTCAAAAGAGGTGACCAGATTGCCGAACTGATCGGTATAAATGACGCTTCCATCCCAGGTCTCCCCCTGATCACAGCTATTGCAGTGCGGCATTTGAATCTTTATGCAATACGATGGGTCAATGGCTTTGCCAAGTTCTTGAAGTGAACCGCCGGTCGCAAGATGCGCTGCTACGGGCGAAAAAACATCCCTGCCATGAAAGGTTGAACTTCGAAAAGGGAGCATGTATTGCGGCTCTGTAATGGATACAGAGCGCGATATGTTCCGGGTTTGAAAAATAGCGGTGAGCAGCCCGTTATCCGGCGCAAGAAAGATCTGTTTGTCGGTTTCAACAGCGATTGCCTGGCGTGTCGATCCTACTCCCGGATCGACAACAGAGATAATAATCGATTTTTCCGGCAGAAAAGGCACCGACTTGCCAAGAAAGAAAGCGCCTTGTGCAATGTTTTGAGGTGCTATGGAGTGAGTAAGGTCAATAATCTGAACAGAAGGTGCACGTGAAAGAATGACTCCTTTCATTTGCCCGACATAGGTGTCATGCACTCCGAAATCGGTCATCAGAACAATAGTGCGGGGGGATTCTCTATGCATTTACTCTCTTAATCTATTGCGGTTTTATAAATCGTATACCCGATACCAAGAAAGAGAATATTCGGCAGCCATGCGGCAAGCATAGGGTTTAAAATTCCCTGATATCCTGCTATCGCAATGGTTTTCTGCAGCGCGAGAAAGAGAAACCCTATAAACAGGGTGATACTTATTTCAGACGCAAGCCCTTCACGTTTCTTTTTTGCCGACAACGGCACACCAATCAGAATAATAATGATAGAAGCGAATGGTAAGGCGATCTTTGAGTGAAGCTTGACCATGGATCGTTCAAGCCCTGAAAATCCTGCCTTTTCTTTGTCTGCAAGATAGTAGTAATGCCTGATGATGTTCATTGCTTCCGGTTGCAGATTCAGTTCCTCAAGAGAGTGCGGTGTCAGGCTGAGCTTTATTGGTTCCAGGGCTACTGTTTTCAGCTGGTCACTGTTTCCGGTAAAATGACGGGTTGAAGCATTCCGCATGATCCACTCTCCGATTGTGGCGTCATATCGCATTGAATCAGCATCAGTCCGCATTCTGAGGTGAGAGCCGCTGAATTCCTCTACGGAAACACCCTTGGCGTTTGACCGTGTAGTATCAAAAGATTTTAACGACACGATACGGTTGCCTGATTCAAGAATATGCAGAGTCTCTATTTTCTGAGGGCGTTCAGAGTTACTTTGTAAATGCTGCTCAAAGGCAGTAATGCCGGTAAATGCTTCAGGCGCCAACCAGCAGGCATTATAAAGATTTATGCAGCAGATAATAACCCCGCCTGCCAAAAAAGGTGTCAGCAACTGGCGCATACTGACCCCTGCAGATCGAATGGCAGAAAGTTCGCCTGAACCGGAGAGTTTTCCCGCAACAAGTATGGATGAGAGCAGTACACCGACTGGAGATGTTACCAGCAGGGTAGAAGGTACTGAAAGAAGGTAATATCGGGCAATCTCCATAAAGCTGAGATTCCTGTCCATGAAATCATCAAGTTTCTCAACCATATTGATAAGAATGAACAGGAAAACAAAAACTACGCACGTAAAGAGAAATGTCTTTGCAAACTGCCTGAATATGTAACGATTGAGAATCTTCATGGAATTCTATCAGTAATAACCCTCATTCATGCAAACTTCAGGCAGGTTTCGATCCGCTAAGTTTAATAACCGAAAATTTCGTTAAGCGACAGCTCCTTGATTGTTCCGTATTTCCGCAGCGTATCCATGTCAAGATTTTCTTTTTTCCCAAGTACCAGCATGACATGCTTTTTGTTGTTAAAATGCGCCTTATGGAATTTTTCGATATCCTCGAGAGTCATTGTTGCAACATCACGATAAATATCTTTTCTGATATCATAGCCCTGTCCCAGCCTTACAGCCTCTTCATAATTGAAAAGAATCTCTGTTCTGGTCAGTCGTTCAGTGGATATTTTTTGCAGAATGCCGGTTTGTGCCGAAGCAAATAATTCGGGCGACTTCGGCAGTTCATTCATCAATGTGTTGATGCCATCGAGCGCTTCGGGCAGCTTGTCAGCCTGAGTGCCTATATAACTGACAATATAGTTGAACTCATTTTGCTGTTTAGGCGCTTTAAAAACAGAAAATACAGAATAAGCCAGTGCTTTTGCTTCTCGGAGCTCCTGGAAAACCACTGACGACATTCCTCCGCCGTAATATTCGTTGAAGAGGGTTACCAGAGGCACCATTGCCGGATCGTAACGTTCGTCCTTTGTCAAGAGAAGCACTTCAGCCTGGGTCATGTCGTAATCAGCCACATAGACAAGATTATCATGCTGTTCAAGATCTTTGTAAGGGTCGGATGTCGGAACGGTCTTGAATGATTCAGGGTAGTGCCTTACCGAGCGCAGTTCACTCAGTACCGTACTGGAAGTGGCTGGTCCGTAGTAGAGTACCCGATGGCGGAAGTGCAGCAGCTTTTGAATCTCTTCGAGCAGTTCCCTCGAGCTTATCTTTTCGAGCTCCTCATTGCTGAGGACGTTGGTGAATGGTGAAACGGGGCCATACTTGCCGTAATTGGCCATCGCTTCCATGAGTATCTTCTTTTTGGAAAGTTTGTCATCGTCCCGCTCTTTCAGTATTCCTGCTTTCAAATTTTCAAGTGCCGTCTCATCAGGTCGGGTGTCAACAAGTAGATTTTCAAGCAGTCGAATGGCTGTTGCAGAGTTTTTCTCAAGACCTGACAGCTTGAGGTAAACATAATGATCGGAAGTAAATGCCGAAAAGCTTGCGCCGATTTTATAGAGTTCTCCGTTGAACTCTGCAGGTGAGAGGGCTGAGGTGCCGAGATAGGAGAGATAGTCAAGTGCCAGCTCTATGTTTTTGCTGATATTTTTCCCGATATCAAACACATAGTAAAGAGAGAAAAGCTCGTTTTCGCGGTTTTGCAGATAATGCAGTTTGATACTCGGATTGATATCAAAAAACTCGATATCTTTGGTATAGTCAAGAAAGCATGGCTCGATTTTTTCTGATTTCTGAGCCAGAAGTTTTTCGGCAAACGGTGACGAGGTATTCCGGTTCACCGTGAGAGGAGTGATCAGGGGTTTCTGAATTTTAGCTTCACTCTCAGGGGCGCCGTGTTCCTTGTAGACGCCCACATAATTTGCGTTGTAGTGCTTCCGGGCAAACGTTACAAGATCATCTTTTGTGATCTTCTGCAGACGTTCCAGTTGACTGACATGTTCCGGCCAGGCCATACCCCAGATAAACGAATCAACATAGGCTTCTACACGCCCCTTGTTGTTTTCATAGAGTTTAAGCTGTTCAATTTTAAGATCATTGATTGCCGCTTCAAGCAGCCAATCGGCAAATTTGCCCTCTTTAAGCAGTTCAAGCTGGTCGAGCAGCAGCTCTTTCACCTGGTCAAGACTTTGACCTTCCCTTGGCTTGCCACTCAGCATATGCGCGGAGTAATCTTTCATCATCACCAGCATCGAGCCGCCATCCAGTACTTTCTGCTGCTGGTTGAGGTTAAGATCAATAAGTCCGGCAGTCTGGTTATATAAAATCTTGTCAACAAGGGTAAGGTAATCAGCATCCGGGCTGTTGATGCCATTGAACCGGAACCCGATGACCACCTCTTCTGATTCAGGGCCTGCAACCTTGATGATCGTTGGTTCCGTTATTGCATCCTCTACAGCAGGTGTAAAGAGAGGAATCTCCTTTTGCTGCAGTACCGAAAACTTCTCGTCGATAAGTTGTATCGTTGCATCAGGATCAAAATCTCCGGCAATGCAGAGTGCCATGTTGTTCGGCACATAGTAGGTGTGGTAGTAGTTGAGAACATTTTTAATAGAAGGATTTTTCAAATGTTCTGCTTTGCCAATCGTGGTCTGGGTGCCGTAGGTGTGTTTTTTAAAGAGGTCAGCAAACATACTCTCCCATATTTTCCGGCTGTCACTGTCCATTGTCATGTTTTTCTCTTCATACACGGTTTCAAGTTCAGTATGAAAAAGTCTCATGACCGGATTACGGAATCGCTCCGCTTCAATGGTGAGCCACTGGTCCAGTTTGTTCGATGGAATATCGTTGAGATAGACGGTTTGTTCAACCCAGGTATAGGCATTGGTGCCATGAGCACCGATGGAGTTCAGAAGTTTGTCATATTCATTTGGTACAGTATAGCTTGCGGCAATATTGGAAATGCTGTCAATATCCTTGTATATCGCAGCTCTTTTATCCGCATCAGCGGTTGAACGGTAGTGTTCATAGAGTTCCGAAATTTTTTCAAGCTCGGTATGTTCCATTGCATAGTCCAGAGCGCCGATTGAATCTGTTCCTTTGAAGAGCATATGCTCAAGGTAGTGAGCAAGGCCTGTTGTCTCTGCCGGATCATTTTTACTGCCTGCCCTGACGGCGATTGATGTATATATTCTTGGCTCATCGCGGAGTGTACTCATGTAAACGGTCAGGCCGTTATTGAGTGTATAGATTCGTGTATTGAGAGGGTCTCCTGAAACAGTCTCGTATGGATAGTTCTTAACGTCGTTGACCATGGGCTGCATGATATTAAATGTAAAAAGAGTATCCCGATGGCAAACATCGGGATACGATGGATTCTGAACCTTCGAAAATTGCCCCGTATTTAAAAAAAACTATAATAATCGGATATAAAGCGCATAATTGCAACCTTCATTACTGACCTTTTTGCATTAATATACAGTCTGGAAGCTCAAGTAGAAGCCCTCATGTTACCAAGTAACGTGAGTCGCTTTCTATAAAGCTTTCACGCCGGCAGAGTTGGAAGGATGTTGCGTAAGAACTAACAAACAGCTTTAATAGTTCTTTTAAGCGCTGGAAAGAAGAGTACAAAATACTATCAAGAGAGGAGAGTTGTTGATGCAAGTGAACGGGAGCGGAATATACAATCTTGTAAGTCCCTACAGTCCGGCGGGAGACCAGCCGAAAGCTATTGAATCACTTACCGAAGGAGTACTGTCAGGCAATCCATACCAGACACTGCTTGGCGTTACCGGTTCAGGAAAAACATTTACCATTTCAAACGTCATTGCCCAGGTCAACAAACCTGTGTTGGTGATGAGCCATAACAAGACCCTCGCAGCACAGCTTTACGGCGAGCTTAAGCAGTTTTTTCCCGATAATGCCGTTGAGTATTTTATCAGCTACTACGACTTTTACCAGCCTGAAGCCTATCTGCCTGCGCTTGACAAGTATATAGCCAAAGACCTTCGCATAAACGATGAGATTGAACGCCTGCGTCTGAAAACCACCAGTGCGTTGCTAAGTGGCAGGAAGGATGTTATTGTTGTCAGTTCTGTCAGTTGCATTTATGGTCTTGGCTCACCTGAAGACTGGAAAGCCCAGATTATTGAACTGCGTGCCGGCATGGAAAAAGATCGGGATGCTTTTCTAAAAGAGCTGATAGCCCTTCATTATATCCGTGATGATGTCCAGCCTACTTCGGGGAAGTTCAGGGTCAGGGGTGATATTATTGATCTTGTTCCGGCACATGAGGAACTTGCTCTTCGAATCGAGTTTTTCGGAAACACCATAGAGAGTCTTCAGACTTTTGAAATTAACAGCGGGGAAGTGCTTGGGGTCGAAGACTATGCCTTTATTTATCCAGCCCGGCAGTTTGTCGCTGATGAAGAGAAGCTCGCTGACGCCATGCTTGCAATTGAAAATGAGCTTGCAGGTCGGTTGAATGTTTATCGCGATGAAAATCGCTTTCTTGAGGCCCGAAGGATTGAGGAACGGACCCGTTATGATCTTGAAATGATCAAGGAGCTCGGCTACTGTTCAGGGATTGAAAATTATTCAAGGCATCTTTCCGGACGCAAGGAAGGTGAGCGCCCTTACTGCCTCCTTG
>CAIXLG010000057.1 GCA_903920215.1 uncultured Chlorobiaceae bacterium | reverse complement strand
CTGCGACCACTGTTTCGGGACTTCTATATCGGTCATTTCAAAGACCTTCGAGCCGTCAGGATTGCGCAATACCGAAGTCCTTCTGGTGTATTCAAAACGGTCGTAAACATTTTCACCGGAATTGGTGAACAGACGAGAAATTTTCATGAGGGCTCTCCGGGGTGTAATATGAAATTTGAAGGCAACTAATTAATTTTTATAAACTTAGTCCTTCCAACAGCATCAATTTATGGCCATTAAACTATTGCCATTTGTTAGCAATATAATCTCAATGTAATGCCGAAAAAAAAAAGTTGTAAGAATCTTCAGAAGATATTCGATAAAGTCGCCAGGCTTTTTTCCCGAAGCCAAACAGCAACAATTTTCCGGCAGGTTTCCTGACTATAAACAGTTTTCGTTTATCTAAAAACGCTTTCTCTATAGGGCAACACTCTTCCCTTGACTACCCCTGCAGTACTCAATGAGGCAGGCAAAGTGGATGAAACCCACCGGAATTGACACGCAAAACAGAGCTGTCTGGCGAAATCCTCCGGCAATACCGTTTAACAGTTGCGGGTACAGTGTACGTATTTCACGTACTTCCCTTTTATCCGGACGTTGTATTGTCCGGCACCAGAAAAGAACTTCTGAATTGTAATTATTTTTCCTCCAACCATTCAATAAAAAATAAAAAAAGTGCAGAAGGAAGAAGTGCTGAGACGTGAGTGGAGAGTGAGGAAAGAAAATAGATCCCTCACTACGTTTCGGGATGACAAAATACATGAGTTCGGGATGAGGGGGGGATGAGTACGGGTACTCAAACCTGTTTATTTGAGCGGTATATTTTTGAGCGTTTCGACAAGAAAATCCCAGAATTTCTGGACGGATGGAATATTGACCTTTTCATCCGGAGAATGAGGGAAACGAATGGTCGGGCCAAAAGAGATCATCTTCAACTCAGGATAGGTACTGCCAATAATCCCGCATTCGAGGCCGGCATGAACAGCCCTTATCTCGGGAATTTCTGCAAATTTCTTATGATAGATCTCCTGCATGATTTTCAGAATCGGAGATGCGTGATCGGGCTTCCAGCCGGGATAGCGGCCATCAAATACCGAGTCTGCACCGGCAAGATCAAAGAGACTTTTGATCATGATTTCAAGATCGACTTTCGAAGAATCAACTGAACTCCTGAGCAACATCTTGATGGTAATGATGCCATTTCCAGAGTGTACAATGGCAATATTATTGGACGTTTCAACCAGGCCGGCCATATCGTTGCTCATGCGCATCGCTCCATCCGGACAGGCATAGAGAGCATTCAGAAATTGACTAAAAATACTCTCTTCGATAACCGACTCAGGTACAGGAGCAGGAAGTGCCTCAATTTTCAGGGTGGGTTCAACTGCTGAGAGTTCATCTTTTATGGTGCCGGCGATGAGAGTGAAACTGTCCAGAAATTCCTGAACCATGGAACCCGGAAGAGCTGCATGGACAAACGATTCACGCGGAATAGCGTTGCGGAGGCTTCCCCCATTAATGGATGCCAGCAGCAACCCATGGTGAAAATGCCCATAATAAAGCAAACGGTTCATGATCTTGTTGGCATTGCCACGTCCCAAATGAATATCCACCCCGCTGTGCCCACCCTTCAAGCCGATTACCTTGATCATGAAACCCTTCCATTCGCCCTGCAGTGGCTGTTCACGATAACTGAAGCTCATCGTCCCGTTGCTGCCACCTGCACATCCGATAAAGAGCTCACCCTCATCTTCCGAATCCATGTTCAAGAGAATCTCTCCCTTGAGCAGACCAGGTTTGAGTCCGAAGGCTCCCGTCATGCCACACTCCTCATTACTTGTAAAGAGCGCTTCAAGAGGACCATGCAGCAGCTCCCTGGATTCAAGAACAGCCATTGCCGCAGCAACACCCAAGCCATTATCGGCACCAAGGGTTGTTCCATCGGCACGAACCCAGTCACCATCCAGAATGGTGTCGATCGGATCTGTGACAAAATCATGGAGTTTGTCAAGGTTCTTTTGCGGCACCATATCGAGATGACTTTGCAAAATAACCCCTTTACGATCTTCCATGCCTGGCGCAGCAGGCTTGCGGATAATGACGTTGCCAGCATCATCGACAATGCTCTCCAATCCAAGCTTTTTGCCGAAAGCAGAGATGAACCCCCTGATTTGTTCCTCATTCCCTGACACACGGGGAATTTGAGTAAGAAGATGAAAATTGCTCCACACCTCACGAGGGCTGAGCTGTAAAATATTGTTGTTCATAACAAAAAATGGAAATTATCGTCCAGCATTGGCAAGGTGTCCTGATGTCATCGGCCAATCAATAGGTCATGACCAGTCCGCCTATCGAAAGGCCTGCTCCGGTGCCGACAAGCAGTACTTTTTGCCCTCTCTGAATATTACCGTCCCGAACAGCCTGATAGAGTGTTGCTGGAATGGAGGCCGCCACACAATTACCCAGCCACTGGAGCGTCTGCATAACCCTCTGCTCCGGCCATCCGAATCGCTGAAGCATAAGAAGGCCGACCTTGCTTGCCTGGTGCGGGACAACAACATCAATATCGAGCAGGCTTTTTGAAAGACCAGGGTAAAGTTCTTCAAGAAACGTTGCATCAATCCCGCGCACCATGCGTAACACTGCTGACCCATCCATGTGAAAGAGATCATCGTCAGAGTTGTGCCCCGGTTTGGCCGGATGGCGAGCCGAACCACCTCCCATAATGGTCGTGAGATAAGCTCCGTCCCCATAGGTCTTGAAATGGGCTTGATGGATTGCGGATCTATCACCCTCACTGGAACGGGTAACAACAACAGCCGCAGCAGCATCGCCCACCAGCGACGCGGATTCCGGCTCTTTGGGATTAATGCCGCAGGAGGAAATGTCCGAACTGGCAATGAGAATATTACGGTAGCGTCCTGAGTTGAGATAACTTGCCGCTACATCCATAGCAGTGATAAAGCTCAGGCAGGTGGTACTGACGCTCATGGAAGGAATGCCCGAGCGGCCAAGACCGAGATGGCGCTGGATCAATGCCCCTGTATCGGGGATGGCCTGTTCGCCTGTCCCCGAAGCATTGATAATAAGGTTGAGTTCTCCCGGATCCAGCCCAGCCTCTTCAAGAGCCTCGCGTGCAGCCTCTGCGGCCATGAATGACGAGGTTTCATCGGTAACCCGACGACGTTCGCGAACGCCATTGCGCTTCTCCACCCAACCGGAAGGAAGGTTGTACAGCATTTCAAGTTCAGAACTGGGAACTATACCAGAGGGCAGATATCGGCCTAGACCGATAATCTTGAGGGGAAGATTGACTTGCATAACTATTACCCTTCCCTTTTGCGCATGAGCTCTACAAGCTCGGCAGTTCGTGATGCCTGTTTTTCGACAGCTTCGGCCAGGCGCTCCATTTCACTATGCCGGCCTCGTTCCGTTTCCGTATCAAAAAGTATGGGCTTCTGAAACCCTTCGGAGAGCTTGAAAATATGAATACAGAGGTTGATAAGGATAACATACAACACGGGAAGCAGGTATTCTCCATAGATGACCGGCATTTCCTGATAATGCTGCAAAAGCCCTTCCAAGTCTCCACTGAAAAGCAGATCCCATTTCATGAAAAAATAGATATAAATAACGGGATGAAAGACAAGAAAGAAGCGCATGATCTTTGATTGCCGACGGTTTGCCGGTTCGCTTTCATATTTGGAGAGCAACCAGGGAAAGTGTCCAACAAGCATGGCCGACCTCCGATCATTAAGATAGTGTGCACCCTGAAGGGCTGAATCAATAAAGGAGGAGACCTGACTTAACAGTACAGTAGAGAGGATAGTTGCAAGAAAAGAGTAGCTGAAATCATCAAATTTGAACGACCCGGCAAGATAGGGCAGCGTAATGGTCTTTGGTTTAATGACAATAAAAAGCAAGGCAATACCTGCAAGCAGGAGAGAAAAGGTCTGGAGCTTGCGGGCATGTTTAAGGCTTTCGATAACAGCATCCGCATTGGCTCCCTGCATGGAGTTCCCCGGGGGATCAATTCTCAAGAGCGCTGCGGAGTCAGTAAGAGGCGAGTAAAGACCGTTCACTCCAATATCGCAGCCTTGAACATCTCGATAGGTGGTAAAAATGTCGATAGCGCTTTTACTGAAATTTACCCCAGTCAAGTTTGTTCTGCTGAGGTCTGCACCGCGCAGGTCCGCTCCGCTTAGATCAGCATCATTACAATTTGCACCGACGAGATTCGCTTTTGAAAGGTTGGCGCCCTTTAGATTTGCACCGGCAAAGTCCACACCACGCAGATCAAGAGCAGCGAGAGAAAGGTCGTGCAGATCAGGACGGATATCCGCATGTTCCTGGCGCCACAGGTTCCAGACAGCAACACCCTCTTTAAGGCGATTCAGATGTTCGGAATCAGTTATCATAAAGGTTTTTTTCCAACATACTTCAGTACGGCTTTCAGCAGTGAGGAACTCTGGATAACCTGTGTATAGGCCTCGTCCTGAGTCATATCCCTGTTCTCTTTTCTTATTGTAGCTCCGAGTTTACGGGCGGCGTTGGCAACTTTTGCTATTTCACGGGCAAGATCGGACTCACTGTCAATGGTGATTTGCCGGATGTTGCGCTGAATATAACCAATGTTGTTTCTGACACTGCCTTCAATGATTCCGTCATTGACAGTGTGACGTTTTTTATTGAAATCGTCATACGCAGTGTTATGCAGAGGCATCGAAAGGTCTCCGATATAATGTGCACAGAATACCAGTGGATATTCGGCATATTTACCGGCAGCACTCTCTGCCTTATAGGCTCTCACTGCACCTATAATCGCTCCGTAGAGGTGCCCCTCTTCATCGCCGGCTTTATTGTAACGGGCAACTTGCTCAAGAACCATCGCTTCATCAACTTCTTTCTGTGCATTGTTGTTGAAGTAGTGGTTTTTTTCTTCCAGCGGCCTGAATTCACTTTTTGACTTGGCGACGTCGGGCGCTGCAGCACTGTACCAGAGCTCAAATCCTGCGGCCTCTGCAATTGACAAATGGGTCTTGTCGTGCCAGGCAAAGGCCTGTACCGACGTCAGCATGAAGGAGAAAATCACGGAAAGCGAAGCAACTCCTTTTGATAGGGTTCGCATGACGGCCTCTCAGGTTTTAGTGATAGGATAACCGCTTAGAAAAAAAAGATGGTACATATTTCATTGCGCTCATCCTGGTGACATTTCAAGCATTTTTCTGATTGAGCCCAATGATGCAAGACGGAGTGTTTCGTCGATGACAATCTCCGGTTTGCGTGAAATCATGCACTGATAGAGCTTTTCAAGAGTATTCTGCTTCATCTGTGTGCAGACACTGAAGGGATTTTCAGGATCTTTTGGTGCTGGAATGAAGGTTTTCAAGGGAGATCGCCTCTTCATTTCGTAGAGAATACCGGGCTCTGTCGCTACTATAAACTGCTCTCGTGAACTTGAAACGGTATAGTCAAGCAGTGCTTTTGTTGAACCTGTAAACGCTGCATGACGCAGCACCTCCTCCCTGCATTCAGGATGGGCTATAAGCTCGGCATATGGATGCTCCCGACATGCCTTGAGAATATTTGGCTCGGAAAAAGCATCATGGACATAACAACAGCCCTGCCAGAGAACCATCTCCCGACCCAGTTTCCTTGAAATATAGCCGCCAAGGTTTTTATCGGGAGCAAAAATAATCTGCTTTTCTGCCGGAATCTGACGAATGATCTGTTCGGCATTGGAGGAAGTACAGGTGATGTCGGAAAGTGCTTTGATATCAGCAGTCGAGTTGATATAGGTTATGACGACCGCACCCGGGTACTGTTGTTTGAATTTCCGGAACTCTTCCGGAGGGCAACTGTCGGCAAGAGGACAGCCCGCACAGGTATCGGGCATCAGCACCTGTTTCCCTGGATTAAGAATTTTAGCAGTTTCAGCCATAAAATAAACCCCTGCAAAAACAATGACATCAGCATCATTTTTTTCTGCTGCTCTTGCAAGGGCCAGACTGTCGCCGACTACATCAGCAATTTGCTGTATCTCGGGAACCGTGTAGTAGTGAGCAAGAATGAGGGCATTCATCTCTTTTTTAAGTACCCTTATTTGCCTGAAAAGCTCTTCATGAGCATAAACACCGTTACCCTGACTGGTTGAAGCAATATCTCTGGTCATAATGTGATTACAATCGGTTACTAACAAGGAGGTGAGGGGTCAGAGGGAGTCATTGCAACGGATTACTTTAAAAAGTAATCGAGATCATCGTCTTCCCTGATCAGCAGCAGGATAGCGGCATTTGGAACAATAATATAACGCTCTTCCTCATATTCAATTTCATAAGAACTGTTCTGGATAAAAATTGCCATATCACCTACTTTTGCCTGTAATGGTATATACTGGGCTGTGGTAACACGCTCTTTCCACGGTTCGTCTGATTCAGGCGGCGGACCAATTGGATAGCCCGGTCCTGTTTTTATAACATAGCCAGACTGGATCTTTTCTTTTTCCTGAACACCCGGAGGAAGATAAATTCCGGATTTTGTTCTTTCGCCAAGAGATTTTGGTCTGATTAATACTCTATCACCGACAACAACAAATTTATCTGTTATATTTATATTCTGAGTCATGTTATTTCTCTTGACATATTGGCCGTACTTACCCCAGCATTGAACTGAAGAAAATGTAACAAAAATTATGTGTCGGGCAAATCACGGAGAGATTGGAGATTGCAGGAGCATCAGGGGGCATATTACCCCGATAAAAGCATTAAAAAAATGAAAACTCCCTTATAAACGTGACTGCAGTCTGTCGGCACTGAATCATGAGCATTACGACCATGGCTGTAACCGACAAGTCACAGCTATAAAACCGGAACCTGAAACGTGCAGAAGTTTTCCACTCTTTTTTTCAAGTATAACACTTATCTGCTTTTTGTAGTCTACTGCGGCATCTCATTTCTTTTCATAAAGTTTCAGGATGATGATCTGCTTACCAAACTGCATAATAACGGCATGGAGGCCACTGCCTTCATAACCGATAAAATGATGAGCTATAGCTATGTGCTTAATCTGAAAGAAGAAAATGACCGGCTGATGCGCATCAACACCGAGCTTCTTTCCAGAGTGCTGAACACTCAAACTGCAGCTTTTGATGAACGAACCCGTCAGAAAATACTTGCCGATACTACTTTAAATGCGTCAAAGTTTATTATGGCCAGAGTGGTTAACCGCAAATTCAGTGATCGGGAAAACATGCTGCTGATCAATGCGGGATGGAGAGATGGAATTAAAAAAGAGATGACTGTGCTGACACCGGAAGGACTTGTGGGGAGAGTGAGCACTGTCTCTGAGCATTTTGCAAAGGTGATGCCGGTCATCAACGCAGACTTCAAGGTCAGCGTCGTATCCGGCAGCAGCAACAGCATGGGACTTCTCAGCTGGAATGGCGGCAATGAATCCATCGCCCAGGTTGAACATATTCCCATAAGCAGCAACCTCAAACTGAATGAACAGATACTTACCTCTGATTTCAGTACATTTGCAAGCCGCGGTATCCCTGTCGGAAAAGTGGTACGTATTCAGCCCGATAAACTTTTCTATACGGTAGAAGTCAAACTTGCCGTTGATTTTTCATCACTAACCCATGTACTGATTGCGCCTCTGAAAATTGAAGATGAAAAAATCGAGATGATCAGAGAGAATGCCTCTGTGGAAACATTCCCTTAATTGCAGAAACTGACTTGTGACAAAAAAATATCCTCTTTATATCGGCATTCTCTTTATTGTCGTACTGGTTCAGGAGTTCGGGCTGTCCCACCTCACCCTGTTTAATGTATCCCCCGATATCATTACAATTTTTATTGCCTTTATTTCCGTAACCGTCGGCCAGAAGAGCGGCACAAGTTTCGGGTTTATGGCTGGTCTGCTTTCGGGCATTTTCTCAGGAAACATGGGCCTGAATATGCTTGCAAGAACAGTTGAGGGGTTTATCGCCGGTTTTTTCAATATCCCCGATGGCAGCCATGCTACTGCAAAGCAGAAAACTAAACGCATCTATGGAGCTATAGTGACAGCAGGTTTTTGTGCAAATTCCGTTCTTACCGCAGGTTACAATCCTCTGGCCATTTCGCCGGCATACCGAATATTTGTTCTTGGACTCATTGAATCTTTGTTAACCCTCATACTCGCCGTTATCGTAACCCGGTTATTTTTGAGACAATCACTTGCAGACTGAACGATGGATAAACTTCAGCGACGCATCTGGATCATTTCGCTTTTTGTAATAGCTGTTTTTTCCGTTCTGTTCGGTAGGCTTTTTTATCTGCAGGTCCTTAATTTTCAGGAGCTTGGATCAATTTCAACCTCGAACAGCATCCGCAGAATCTGGTCTCAGCCGCCAAGAGGACGCATGATTGACAAAAACGGCGTTATCATGGTTGACAACCAGGCACTCTATACGGTCAAAGTGATTCCGTCAGAATTCAGAAAAGCGAAAACAGATTACCTCGCATGGATACTGCAAATAGATAAAAGTGAGCTGGCTGAAAAAATCAGTAAGGGAGCGGAGCTGAACAAGTTTGCAGCAATAACCGTAAGTCGTAACCTTAACGCCATATCAATAGACCGGCTGAGCGAAAATCTCTGGCAGCTTCCAGGAGTGCTTATTGATACTGACAACAAGCGAAAGTACCCTGATTCATTTCATGGAGCACATATTTTCGGATATTCACGTCCCATATCGAAAGAGCAGATTGAGGCACTGGAAGATGACAGTTATGCCCCGGATGACAAAATCGGATTCAGCGGTCTTGAAAAGTATTATGAAGAGTGGCTGAGGGGTGAGAAAGGAGCCCGATTTGAAATGATTACACCTCTCGGAAAATTTGCAGGGAAATACAACAACGGAAAAAATGATATCCCATCCGTACGAGGCGATGATCTTTATCTTTCTCTTGACGGAGGCCTGCAACAGCTTGCCGAACAACTTCTTAAACAAACCGGGAAATCCGGTGCTGTTGTAGCCATGGACCCTTCAACGGGAGGAATCCTTGCCCTTGCCAGTGCTCCTGATTATAGTCTTGATACTTTCAACGGTTCTACTGACCGCAAAGGGTGGAACGAGATTATTACGTCTCCCCAGAAACCGCTTTTTAACAGAACAATTCAGGCCGTCTATCCTCCAGGCTCCGTCTACAAGATGATTCTTGCCATGGCCGCACTTGAAGAAAAAAAATTCGATCCAGATAAGAAAGTACTTGACAACGGTGTCTTCATGTACGGGGGCAGACGATTTCTCAGTAATGAAGGCAAGGGACACGGATGGGTGGATATGAGAAATGCAATTACCGTTTCATCGAATGTTTACTTCTATAATCTGATTTTTCATGTAGGGTTTGATAATTGGACAAAATATGGAAGTATGTTCGGCTTTGGAGAAAAAACCGGCATTGACCTTACCGGGGAGCGAGCGGGTCTTCTGCCATCGACGAAGTATTACGATAAACGGTACGGTAAAGACAAGTGGACAAAAGGGTATCTGGTCAGCCTTGCCATTGGTCAGGGGGAACTCGGTACAACGCCGGTGCAACTCGCGGCCTACGCCGCAGCTATAGCAAACAATGGAATACTCTATCAACCGCATATTGTCAACGGATACAGGGATGCTGAAACCGGCAAATATTATCCTTTTACCTTTGAAAAGAAGCAGTTGCCCGTGTCCGCCTCAACATTCAGTCTGATCAAGGACGGTATGATTGGAGTCGTGCAGCGCGGAACAGGAACGCTTGCGAATGTGCCTGGCATCAGCGTTGCCGGCAAAACCGGGACAGCACAAAATCCCCATGGAAAGGACCATGCCTGGTTTATCGCGTTTGCGCCTGTTGAAAATCCAAAAATAGCCATGGCGGTGCTTGTCGAAAATGCAGGTTTCGGCGGTTCTATTTCTGCTCCCATTGCCCGTGAGCTTATAAAGTATTATCTACAGGGTCGCGAAATGCCCGGTTCAGCTCCTCAAAAAGGTGTAAAAACCTCCGATACGTCTTTGCCGCCAGCAGAGAGCAGTGATAACGATCTGCCGGTGATTGAATCTGAAAAACCTCTCAACAGCAAAGACCCTGCCACTGGGGTACCTCCTGAAAGTAACAGCGGAAAGCAGCAGCAAAATGATTTATAAGCATGACCCTGCGTCCATCCAGGGATTCCTTGAGGATACGAGTAATCTGAAAACAGGCCATACACCGGGAGTCTTTTTTCCGGAAACAACCGATGACATGACAGAATTACTTAAAGGAGCGCCGAAAGAGCATCGCCGTTTCACCATAGCCGGAAACGGGACAGGCACAACCGGTGCAAGAATCCCTCTTGGTGACTATGTCATTTCCATGCAGAAGCTTGATCGGATCGGTGAACCGGTGGAACTCTCCGATGACAAGGCATATATAACCGTTCAGGCAGGGGCGCTCTTGGGTGACATCCAGAAAAAAGTCGAAGAGAGCGGCTGGTTTTACCCGCCTGACCCAACAGAAAAGCTTTGCTTCATCGGCAGCACCATAGCCAACAACTCCTCGGGAGCTCGATCATTCAAATACGGTTCCACAAGAAAGCATATTTCAAGAATCCTGGTTGTCCTATCCGAAGGCGACCATCTTGATCTCTCTCGTGGAACATGTATAGCTGATGAACAAGGAATGTTCCACCTCAGCTTGCCTTCAGCTGGCAATATTGCATTCCAGAGACCGCAATACACAATGCCTGATACATCAAAGCATAATGCAGGATACTTTTCAGAAGAGGGAATGGATCTTATCGACCTCTTTATCGGATCTGAAGGGACTCTCGGCATTATTGCCGAGGCAGATCTCATGCTCATACCACTCCCGACAGCACTCATATCCTGCCTTGTCTATTTCAGGAACATGGATGATCTCTTCAGCTTTGTCAGCCTGCTGAAAGATCCACACAACCCGGTCACACCAAGGGCTATAGAGTTTTTTGACAAGCAATCACTCAGCTTTCTCGCTTCAAAATATCCGGATGTACCTTCGAATAGCTGCGGAGCGATTTTTTTAGAGCAGGAAACAACTCCAGAAACTGAAGAGACCGATCTGGAGGTACTGTTTGAACGAATGGAGTCCTGCAACGCCATGACCGACGAATCGTGGATGGCTCTTGACCGTGATGAACAGGCGCGATTACGCGAGTTTCGCCATTCACTGCCGCTTCTCGTGAAAGACTGGCTCAGCAGGCAGCAAGAGAGCAAAATCAGCTCTGACATGGCCGTGCCGGATGGAGCGTTCCGTGAACTGTTCGATTTTTACTGTAATTCCTGTGAGCAACACGGCTTTTTCTATATCATTTTCGGCCATATCGGCAATTCCCACGT
>CAIXLG010000056.1 GCA_903920215.1 uncultured Chlorobiaceae bacterium | reverse complement strand
TAGTCTTCGACAGCTTGGATGCTCTTGAAGACCATTTGGAGGCTTCGTTAAGGATGATGGAACATGATACACCAAGAGTACATTCAATCGTTGCTTGGCCTTGGATAATGAATTCATTATCGATTTAGAAATGGAATTATAGCTCTTGCTGGCGCCGTACCCGTGGCCGCAGTGGCCGCTCCTGAACCTCTGGTTAAAAAGGTCGCACCCGAACCCGTTGCCAAAAAGCTCTTGCCTGCACCTGTCGCGAAAAAGGTCTTGCCCAAGCCTGTGCTCACAAAGGCTTTCTCTAAAACCGTGAGGAGAAGGGACGACTCGCACGTAACCGTCGTGTCTGCTTTGGCCCCTCCATCGATCTATCGTGTACCTTTGGGCGAATCTATGGTCTACCGGTTCGAGCAACCCATCAAACGCGTTGCCATGGGCAACTCCGCTGTAGCCGATTATATTATGCTTAATCGCTCAGAGGTCTATCTGTTGGGAAAAAAACTGGGTTCAACCAATCTTGCTGTGTGGTACCAAAACGGCAATGTAACGTCCACTCCAGTACAAGTCAGCCGGAGCACAACCGCTCTGCAATCCCTCTTGCAAGTTCTCTTTCCAAAGGAGAACGACATTCATATCCGTGCCGTGGGTCACGCTCTCGTACTGTCCGGTTCAGTGTCTGACGCCCTGGTCGCAGAGAGTGTCGTTCGCTTGGTGTCAGCATATCTGGGTGGCTCGGTTCCGAATGACAATCCGGAATCTGCCCTTATCGGCACTGACTCCAAGCCATTTGCCGGCATAATTGGTAATAACAATAAGCTTTCTACGCCTGTCTCTGTGAGCGTGAACACGAGCAGTACGTCTGCCTCTCCGGGAGTTGACAGCACACGCTGCGTGGTCAATCTTCTCAAGGTTTGCAATTCGCAGCAAGTCCGGCTCGAAGTCTGCATTGCCCAGGTGTCGAAGACTTTCCTCGAATCTCTGGGCGTCAGCTTCTTAAAAGGCTCGGGCGATATACAGGGCGGCACCCTTATGTCAGGGTTTGTCAGCAGCGCTACGCTTAATAACCTCTTGCAGGGTCGGCTGGGTCAGTCCAACTGGATCAAGGTGGTCGCGGATCGCAAACCCACATTGTTTAAGATCCTGGCCGAACCCACCATTGTCACCATGAGTGGTAAAGAGGGGTATTTCCTGGTTGGAGGCAAGGTTTTTGTGCCCGTCAGTATGGATTACACCTCAGCATACCCCAGAATTGAATACGAACCACAAATCTATGGCGTTGGTTTACGCTTTATGCCCATCGTGCTGGATGCTGGCCGTATTTCGCTCAAGGTCGTATCCGAGGTTTCCGAGCCTAACACAGAATCTGTCACTGCGGGGACTACAGCAAATTGGCCCTCGTTTAAAATCAGCACCGTTTCTACCAACGTTCAGATGAATGAGGGGGAAAACCTTGTTATTGGAGGACTTAAGCTCGACAATCTCACCAATATGATAGATTCGGTACCCTTGCTGGGCGAAATTCCCATTCTTGGCGCGCTCTTCCGGAACACCCAGAAGAATGCCGAGAAGACCGAGCTCATGGTCTTTGTTCGCCCTACCCTGGTCAAAGGCAGCGCCATCGCGCCAGAGCTCCCCACCGACAGGTTTGTCCCTCCTACTCGAGGAGAGCTTTTCATTGGCGGAAAGCTTGAAGGCTCACAAAAAAAATGACCACCATGAGCACATATATGGCCATGCTCAAGGCACCGGCAAAGGAGCAGGCTCAATCCCAAAAGGGCACTGCGTTGATCGAATTTGCATTCGTCCTGCCAGTGTTTCTGCTTCTCCTCTTTGGGATGATTACTTTTTCTATTGCCCTGTACAACAAAACCGTGCTCACCATGGCCACCCGGGAGGGCGCGCGTAAAGGAGCCATTAGCTCCGACACCGGTCAAGCCAAAGCCGCTGCCGAAGCGGCCTGTACAAACCTCATCTCTTTTGGGACTAGCAGCACTCCTGACATCCCCGAGCCCACCATTGTTACAAACACAAAGGGTGATAAAATTATCAATGTCTCGGCCAACTTGGATTACACCGGAGTCTATATTTTTTCGTACATCATTCCAATTTCGGCCCAAACCAGCATGAGGCTCGAATCTCCATGACACGGTTACGCTCCATCAATAAAGAGCTGCACGGTCAGCGTGGCGTTGTCCTCATTTTGTTTGCTCTGCTTTTGCCAGTATTGTTCGGTTTTATGGCTTTGGCTATTGACTTGGCCCGCATCAACCTTTCCAGGATCGAACTTCAGAATGCGGCTGATGCTGCAGCGCTGGCCGGAGCTCTTGAATACGCAGTCTCCGCTGGGGATATAGAAAAGGCAAAAACCAAGGCGCAGGCACAGGCAGACGCCAATGTCGCTGCGGGTGCGACCATTAATTGCGACCCGGTGTCTGGCGCTGGATATGTCTATGCGGTCAAAGTCACGATTAACAGCGGACCCATGAATTTTTTCTTTGCCCCGATTCTGGGTATTGCCAGCAGCAACGATGTTCAAGCCAGCGCCATTGCCGCCGTGAAATCCACATCCACACCCGTCCATTCCATATTGGTAGAATAAACAAAAATGAATATTGTTACTTACTCTCCCCAGCCCTGGGAGGTTCCCGATACACAACTTGAGCTTGGTCAACACCAACTAGTTCGACTGGTTGGTGCGTTAGGGGGTATGGTGCGCCAACTCACCGCCAAAAACCCCGACTTCGTATTTCTCGTGGGCTTTGACGCCACCGAGCCCCACTACATGCAAGAGCTGGAGAAACTCTGCCTCGCTCTGCCGAATGCCGCCATCGTAGCCCTCCTGCATGCACAGGCACAGCCCGAACTTTTGTTATCGCTTATGCGTGCTGGTGTGCGTGAAGTCATTGTCGACAGTACCTCCGAAACCCTGCAACAAGTTATTGAACGCGCTCAACTTCATGCCAAAGGAGCCAGCATCAGCCGGTGCCGGGTTATTGGATTTGTTTCTTCCAAAGGGGGGGACGGCAGCTCCTGCATAGCGGCCAACCTGGCCTTTGCGCTCTCTAAACAGCCCAACACCCGTGTGCTGGCGGTCGATGTCTCTTTACCCTTTGGCGACCTCGACATGTACCTCACCGGAGATAACCACCCTCAAGATTTGGCCGACATCTCCAGTCAATCCGATCGGCTCGACCAGTCGCTGCTCGACAGCATGGTGCAGCACCTCAGCCCCACGCTCGACCTCATCCCCTCGCCCATCACGTTCGAAAAAATTCTTCATATCGAACCCGAGCGCGTAAGCGAACTCATTACCATTGCCACAAACTTTTACAACTACATGCTGGTTGACATTGGCTCATCTCTCGACCAGGTCGGCATCTGGGTTGTCGAGCGCCTTGACGAACTCTGCATCGTATCCACCCCATCGCTGCCATCGCTGCGACGGGCAGGCCAACTGCTCAAACTCTGTAAAGACTTTGAGAAACCCGTGTCACGCATCGAAGTCATCCTCAACCGCGCTGACACGAGTGTTCGCATCTCCATTACTGAAATCGAAAAAGTCATCGGCAGGCCGATTAACCATCGCTTCCCCTCCGACCCGGAAGCCATGCAGGAATCTCTCTTGATTGGTCAGCCTCTCTTGCAAGTGGCACCAAAATCCAAACTTTCCAAAACCATCGTCGACTGGGCCGAGTACATCACAGGCAGCAGTCATCCTAAACGCTCTCTATGGCAAAGCTTAAAGATCAAATAGCTCGCTGGAACCTCTCCACCAAACGGGGTGCAGCTCCCCCTGCATTAGAGCCTGCAACCACTGAGGCGCAGGCACAACCTCACGCGGTTGAGGCCCCAACTTCGCCAGCACCGGCGATTAACACAAAAGCATCACCAGGGGTTGATTATTACGCGACCAAAATGAAGTTGCACCAAAAGCTGCTCACCCGCATAGACCTCAACTCCATCGAAAGCCTGACCCCCGAGCAGCTGCGCAACGAGCTTGGGGTCTTGCTTATTGCGCTCATCGAAGAAGAGGCTATCCCCCTCAATGATCGAGAGCGCACCAGACTGGTGGCCGACCTCAAAAACGAAATCATGGGTCTGGGCCCTTTGGAACCATTGCTAGCCGACCCCACCATTTCTGAAATCATGGTCAACGGCTACCAAAACGTCTATATCGAAAAAAACGGATGCATTGAGCTCACCGACATTCGCTTCAATGATGACGCACACCTCATGAAAATCATCGACAAAATAGTCTCTCATGTTGGGCGACGCATCGATGAATCCAGCCCGATGGTTGATGCCCGCCTTCCCGACGGGGCGCGCGTCAACGCCATTATTCCTCCATTGGCTCTCGACGGCCCTGTTCTCACCATTCGGCGCTTTTCGGTTGTGCCACTGCGAATGATCGACATCATTCAAAAAAACACACTCACACCCGCCATGGCCGAACTGTTGTCAGCTCTGGTTAAAGTAAAGTGCAATATCATCATTTCCGGGGGTACTGGTACGGGTAAAACCACGCTGCTCAACATTCTATCGAGCTATATTCCCAGCAGCGAACGCATCGTCACCATCGAAGACACTGCCGAACTGCAGCTTCAGCAAGATCACGTCATTCGCCTGGAAACTCGCCAACCCAACATCGAAGGCAAAGGCGAAATCACCATGCGCGCACTTGTAAAAAATTCCTTGCGCATGCGGCCCGACCGCATCGTACTGGGCGAGGTCCGTGGTACCGAGGTGATCGACATGCTGCAAGCCATGAACACCGGGCACGAGGGCTCGCTCACCACCATTCATTCCAACAGCCCCCGACATGCGCTGAGCCGACTCGAAAACCTGGTGGGTATGGGTGGCATCACTCTACCCAGCAAAGCCCTGCGGCAGCTCATTTCCTCGTCGATTCACTTTATCGTCCAAATTACACGACAAGATGACGGTAGCCGCAAGATCATAAGCATCCAGGAAATCACCGGCATGGAAGGCGACGTGATTACCACCCAGGAGATCTTTTGCTACAAGCGCACCGGCACTAATCCGGATGGATCCGTAGAAGGAGTGTTCAGTGCCACGGGCGTTCGCCCAAGAGTGTCTGAAAAAGTTCGCACCTACGGCATCGGCCTCAGCGTTGGCATGTTCGACTCCGGCACCAACGACTAACCTCTAACCTACGAGCATATCATGACCACGTTTTTGATCTCCTTTTTTGCTTTTGAGGCAGTCATGCTGATCATACTGCTGCTCTATGGTGTGTGGGTCTACTTTTTCGACCGCCGCAACAAAGCAAAAAAACAGCACTTGCAGGCTATCCACAACGCCGTTCACTGGGCTGGGCAAAGCCGCAGCAGCGCGCAGGAGAGTGCACTCGAAACCTGGCTGCGCACACGCTCCAAAACATTCAAGCAACTCGAAAACCTGGTACAACGCGCCCGCAGCCCGCTCACTGCCCTGCGCTTAATGGGCCTCATGCTTGCCTTGTTTACGGTGGTTGTGGGGTTGGGTCTTCTACGCCAAACCAACCTCTTGCTCCTGCTCCTGTTGGCCGTCGCCATTACCAGTACGCCGCTTCTGTGGTTATTTCGACAGGCCAACCAACGCCACAAAGCCTTCGGAGACAAACTTCCCGAAACGCTCGACTACATTTCGCGCGCACTGCGCGCCGGCCAGAGCCTTACTTCGGCCATCGGCCTGGTTGGCAAGGAGTTTCCTGACCCCATAGGTTCCGAATTCAAAACCGTTTTCGACGAAATCGGCTTCGGCATCCCATTCAAAGAAGCCATCGGCCATCTCGCCGATCGCGTTCCAAGCAGCGACCTCAATTTCTTTGTCATCTCGCTGATGATCCAGCACGAAACTGGCGGAAATCTCGCCGAACTACTCGATGGGCTGGCTAAAACCATGCGCGAACGCGTCAAACTGCGCGGCAAAATTCGCACGCTCTCGGCCGAAGGGCGCATATCAGCCTGGGTACTGGGCAGTATGCCATTTGTGGTGGCCGGTCTCATCACGCTCACAACCCCCGGCTACCTCTCGGTGCTCTGGACCACTCCCCAAGGCAAGAACCTCATCCTCATCGGTTCTGGACTCATGGCCGTTGGTTTCTTTGTGTTCAACCGCATCATCCAGATCAAGGTTTAACCCTAGCCACGCCCACCATGCTAACTACACTGCAGATATTGACCATTGTGCTCTCAGGGGCCGCTGTCGCTTCGATTGTGCTCGCGTTATACCATTGGGTAGCCGACAATACCCTCAAACAACGCCTCGCCCAAATCGTTGGCCAAGGCCGGACCCCAGTCGACATCTCTTTGTCAAAGACGGCCAACACCCGCAAAGTGGCCACTTTTATCAACATTCTCTCCAAACTCTCGCTTCCGGAAGAAGGGTGGCAAAGCTCCGGCGTTCAGCTTAAGTTTCTGCAAGCCGGCATTCGCAACAAAAACGCATCTCAATATTACTTCGCCGTTAAATCGCTGCTCACACTGGTGCTAGCGGTTGTGCTGGCTTTGTTTCTGCATTTCACCCAGCCTAACATCCCCTTGGTTCGTGCCATGATCATGGTGCTGCTCACAGCCGCATCAGGCTACTACCTGCCAGACATGTTGCTGCGCTTCATCACCACAAAACGTATCGAACGCATGCGCAAAAGCCTGCCCGACATGATCGACCTCATGGTCGTCTGTACTGAGTCGGGCATGGGCATCGATGCCGCTATTGCCCGACTGTCGCACGAAATGGCCCGAACTGATCCCGACCTGGCCCAGGAGTTTAGCCTCTCAGCCCTCGAAATGCGGGCCGGAGCCACCCGCATCGAAGCCTTGCGCAACCTGGCACTGCGGTCACGCCTCGTAGAGCTGGAAGACCTCGTCTCCATGCTCGTGCAGGTCGAAAAATTCGGCACCAGCCTGGCAGAATCGTTGCGCGTGCAGTCAAACATGATGCGCATACACCGCACCCAACGTGCCGAAGAGATTGCCGCAAAAATCCCCGTTAAACTGGCGCTGCCGTTAGGCTTGTTTATTTTCCCGACGCTCATAATGGTGATTCTGGGGCCAGCAGTCATTCAGATTATTCAAGCCTTCTCCAAAAAGCCTTTACCATGAGTCTCGGCTACGTGTTGCGTCTCCTCTGGACACACTGGCCATGGTGGTTGGCCGGTGCGTTGGTGGGCCTGTGGCTGGTGCCCTTGGCCCGCATCATTCCCCGCCATGTGTTGCAGTGCGCTAAAGCCCCCGCTAACGCATGGCAGGGCCCCGGAGGCGGCCTGGAGCAGCCCATTCCGTTGGCCCGACGCATCTGGGTGCCGGTGGTCAACGCCAGCTTGTGGGCTTATGCGGCTGGCACCGCCAGCCACTCGGCATTCTGGGCCACGCTGCCAGGGGCCGGTTTGGCCAGCACTCTGGTGTTGCTCGCCCTCATTGACTGGGACACCACCATGCTGCCAGACTGGGTGGTGTTGCCGCTGGGGCTGGCTGGCCTCGGCAGCAGCTATGCCGGGTTTACCCCGCACAGCCTGCTCGCTGGTGCAGCATCTGCTGCCGTGGTGCTGGGCCTGATGGGTGGTCTTGCCTGGGTGTTCCAGCGCATCAAAGGCGAGAGTGGTGTTGGTGGTGGTGACCTCAAACTCCTGGCTGCACTGGCCACCTGGTGGGGCCTTGTCGGCGTGCTGTATATCGTGTTGTGGTCCAGTTTGGTTAATGTGGTATGGTGTTTGGTGTGGCGCCGTTTCAAAGGCTTTAGCCCCCAAGCAGAATGGCCATTTGGTCCCGCCATTGTGGTGGCAGCACTGGTATGGTATTTGCAACATTGAGTATATTGAAAGAAACAGGAGGCTGTTCAGCTCCAGAAGTGCTTACCCATGTCAAAACTGTCTATACCATGAGCACCATGCCACAGCCATCGTCTCAACTCTCCCCCCCTCGGCACTCAGCACTCAGTACTCAGCACTACCAACTCTTCCCCTTAAAAAATGGCGCAGCCATCTAAATCCTTTTCACTCAAAACGCTTTTCAGCTTTCTGGGCCCGGGGTTTCTTATTACGGTCGGATTTATTGATCCCGGTAACTGGGCAACAAATATTGAGGGGGGTTCCAGGTTCGGCTATGAACTTCTCTGGGTGGTAACCCTTGGCACCTTTATGCTTATCCTCATCCAGCACATGGCCGCCAGGCTTGGTATCGCTACGGGAAAATCACTGGCAGTAAACATTAGCGAATATTTTCCGAAACCTGTAGCTGCATTTCTTGGTTTAAGCGTTGTGCTTGCCTGCATAGCAACCGATGTTGCCGAGCTTTTGGGAGGAGGCATAGGATTCACTCTGCTTTTTGGTTTTCCGCTCTGGATCGGTGTTCTTTTGACGCTTCTTATCGAGCTCTTCCTCCTTATCAGCCAGCGCTACCACAAAATTGAGAAGATCATTGTAGGCTTTCTTGGAATTATCACCCTGTGCTACCTTTTTGAGCTTGTGCTTGTCCATCCGGACTGGAGTGTGATTGCAGCAAAGCTTGTGGTTCCAGCTATCGGAAAAAACAGTATTTATGTCGCTCTTGCCATTCTCGGCGCACTCGTGATGCCCCACAATATCTTTCTGCACTCAAACGTTATCCACAGCCGCCAGTGGGGAGTTTCAGAAGATGAAAAGAGGGATTTGCTCCGATATGAAAAAATAGACACCCTCTTCGCCATGACTCTTGGATGGATTGTGAATTCAGCGATGATCATCGTTGCTGCATCTGTATTTTTTCGCAATCAGATTCCTGTAACAACGATTGAACAGGCATCAGTAACGCTCAAACCTCTTGCGGGTCAGTTTGCAGGGATTCTTTTTGCTATTGCCCTTGTTTTTGCAGGCATCAGCTCTTCCATTACGGTATCCATGGCGGAAGCCAGTATTATAACCGGATTTCTGGGAAAGCCAGAAGATCCCCGAACCATGCTCTATCGTTTCGCTCTGTTGGTTACAGCCATTCCTGCCGTTTTGATCATTCTTTTCAGTGTGGACACTTTTCGTGTGCTGATTCTAAGCCAGGTTATTCTGAGCATACAACTCCCCTTTACCCTTATTCCCCTTCTTATTTTGTGCCGTAACTCTCAGGTGATGGGCTCTTTCAAAAGCCGTAACCTGGAGTTTGCCGCAGCATCGGTAATTTCCGCCATTGTTATCGCCCTCAACATCTATTTTTTTTATACGACCTTGACTGGAGGAAACTAGCATGTTCGTTTATAAAAACATCCTCGTTGCCATTGACTGCTCAGAAGTCGACACGGTGATTCTCAACCATGTGTCGCCACTTGCGCTTAAGCTTGACGCAACAATGCATCTGCTCCATGTTGTTCACTCCCATACCCTCGATCAGGATCGCTTCCTCCGCGATCAATCCCTTTCCACTCTGGAGGGTTACCGCAAAAAACTGCAGGAAAATGGTATTGATGCCCATGTTGTAATCAGAAGCGGAGAACCTGAAATAGAAATTCTTAATGAGATTGATGAACACCAGTATGATCTGTTGGCAATGGCAACGCATGGTCACCATTTACCGGGAAGAATCATGTTCGGAAGCGTTTCTCGCTCTCTTCGCGAAAAAATTACCATCCCGCTGCTCCTCATAAAACCAGAAAAAAATAGTACCCTTCTATGAGTTCAACTTTTGAAACAAAGCAAACGAGGCTGCATGAGCACGTTTTAACCTTTTATCATAAAAATAAAAGGTGAAAGACAACTTTAGTTTTGTTGGGGTTCAGGAATCACCCCAACCTACATATGGGCGCTTCGTTTTTTATAAAAAAAATAGAGGTGACCATATGGGGCTGACAGTGTGATGGTTGCCTCTTTTTATTTATTGAACAAATTCTTTCTTTATCGTATAAGTATGGAAACACAAAAACAGGTCACCGGCAGTCGAGCATGGCCTCATCCTGAAGTAGTTGAAGATTTCGGCCAACTGCGCCGGAAAGCTCCCCTGACCCATTGCATTACCAACATTGTAGTGACAAATTTTACAGCAAATGTCCTCCTTGCTGCCGGTGCCTCACCAGCGATGGTTATCACAATGGAAGAAGTTGCTGATTTTGTGTCTATTGCCGAGGCACTGTTAATCAATGTAGGTACGATAACCACGATTGATGCAGAGGTCATGCTTAAAGCTGCAGCTACGGCTCAACAGACAAATACACCATGGGTTCTGGATCCTGTTGCTGCCGGAGCGCTGAAATTCCGAACTGACATTGTTGCTGAACTTATCAAGTTTCAACCAACAGTCATAAGGGGCAATGCTTCTGAAATTCTGGCTGTCTCCGGATTTGCCGGAGGAGGAAAGGGTGTCGATTCAACTGCGTCATCTATTGCCGCACTTCCCGCAGCTTGTCAACTTGCTGTAATGACAGGGGCTGTTGTCGCTCTCAGCGGTGAGGTCGATTACATCACAGACGGCAAAGAAGTCATTGCCGTTCCAGGAGGACACGAGATTATGACAAAGGTCACCGGTACAGGATGTTCCCTTGGAGCTTTGATTGCAGCATTTTTACCGGTCACAAACACACCTCTCAGAGCGGCTGTAGCAGCTTCAGCAATCTTTGCTGCTGCAGGTGAACGTGCATCCGGAAAGGCTCACGGTACTGGCAGTTTCAGTGTGGAATTTTTGGATCAGCTTTCAACTATCGGTACAGAAATCAAGCGCTGATCTCAACTTTTATTCATTACTGCGTCATCGGTGAAAACGTTTCGCAGCATTGAGTTTGCGTTGTTTTCAGGTACTGAGGGCGGTTCCGGGTTTCAGGGATGCGGCTATTCGGGCAGGAATAAAGGCGAATAAAAGGGTTAACGCTATCACGGCTATGGAGACCAGGGTATAATCGAGGGGATCAATCAGCAGTGGCACATACTTGATAAAGTAGCTTTTTTCGGGGAGGGTAATGAGGTGAAACCTCAATTCAAATAGAGAGAGAGAGAGAGCAAGAATATTACCTGCAGCAACTCCAGAGAGTGAAATAAGAAAGGCCTGAGCCATAAAAACCCTGCTTATTTTACCGGGTTCAAGGCCGAGAGCGCTGAGCATGCCGATTTCACGTGTTTTTTCAATAATAAGCACCAGAAGCGTCGATATGATGTTAAAAACGGCTACGATGGTAATGGTTACAATAAGTAGTGGTGTTATATTTTTTTGAAGCTTCAGCCATTCAAAAAGGTTTGCATATCGCTCAAAAACCGTAAACCCGAAAAACGGCAACCCAAGAGAAGCTATCACCTCTTTAACGGTTGTTGATAGTTGAGAGAGCTGGCGGACGTTTGCATCATAGCCGCTGATCATCATGGGGTTAAAACGCTGTTGCAGCTGTTTGAGATCAGAGAGTACAACTGAATCATCAAAGCCCTCCTGAAGACCGGTATCATAAATTCCCCGTATGACGCCGACCTCAAGATCAAGGGAAGAGAGGAGATCAACAATGCTTTTATTCCCCGCAACAAGTTTTGAGCTGGATGCCTGGGCTCCAAGACCGACAAGCATTACCTTGGCTCCTACGCTGAGCCCCAGGTTTTCGGCAAGTGTTTGTCCAACGTAGAGTGAAATTCCATCACTCTTCTCGTTCTCTTCAAAAGGCACAAACTTCCCTGATTTGAGAAATTTTTTCAGAAATATCTGCTGTTGCTGTTCGCTGATTCCCTTAATGACAACCGGTTTACTGCGATAGTCTTCCCCTTTGGCCGTTGAGCGGCAGCGAAGAACAAGACTTTTTTCCAGAAACGGGCTTGCCTCCGATACGTTGGCATGATCCTTAACCTTAAAAAGATCAGAACGTCGCTCCTGAAAAAGCTGCTCCTCAGGATAACGAACCTGCAGGTGAGAGCTGAAGCTGATCAGTTTATTTTCGACACTGACCGCAAACCCCTGAACAATGGAAAGGGTGAGTATAAGAGCTGCGGTTCCCAAGGCGATACCGATAACCGCAACCATAACAATAAAGGTAGGCTTTGATGCTGAGCGCTGTTTGAATGCAAAGCGTCTTGCAATGTAAAACTCAGGTTTCATACTGCCTGGCTTTGCAGAGTATTCATTGATGCACAGGTGACAATGGTATTTCTTCCTGCTGACTTGGCCATATAAAGTGCCCTGTCTGCATTGTGGATCAGTGTCTCCCGATCAGGAGCATCACACGGAAATGTTGCAATGCCAATACTGATAGTGAGATGTCCTGCAAGGTTTTGCTCTCTATGAGGGAATTGTGCTGCACTGATAACCTTGCGAAAGCGTTCTGCCACATCTTTTACTGTTACAGAATCTGTATCCGGCAATAAGACAGCGAACTCGTCTCCACCAAACCGTGCAGGAACATCGGATATCCTGCATTGACTGATGATGAGATCCGCAATTCTTTTAAGGGCATGATCACCGGCAATGTGACCATTGGCATCATTATACTCTTTGAAATGATCGATATCGATCATCGCAAGGGAAACTTTGTCGCCATGGCGCCTTGCCCGTTCAATATCAATAATAAGATGTTCCTTGAAGTGGCGGTAGTTGTAGAGGCTGGTCTTTTCGTCGCGGATATGAAGTTCATCAAGCTTTTTATTTTTTTCCTCGATGTCATCACAAAAGCCCATGATTGACTTGGTAATCTGGGTAATTTCGCTTGAGTATTCTGTTTCAGTCAACTCCTTTTTGATTTCCACAGCGGTATCGTGGATACTTTCAGGCAGGTCCCGGTTAAGCAGTTTCAGCTGACCGGAAATCTGGGCAAGAGGCTGGAGCGTCTGCTTGTAATTGTTGTGAAGAAGCCATCCTGCTGTTATACTCAAGGTAAGAAGCACTGCCAGTATAAAAAAAAGAAAAAACCGGTTGATAACAACAAGGTCATCTGCCGCAGCTTTTGTCTCGACCTTTGCTTTATCAATGGTGTTGTCCAATCCTGACTTGAACAGTTCAAGGTTTTCGCCGGTCAGTACTGCTGCCCAATTCTGTCTGTCGGCATGCATCGGGTCAACCGGATACAATCCGGCATCCTGCATCTGAACAAGAAGTTTTTCGTACATGAAGCGGAGCATCCCAACAGAGTGCTTATTGCTTGCTTTGCGCTCTTCCCTGCTGTTCTTTGTGGCGTTTGCAATGTTTCGAGACAGGTCGTACTCTGTCAGTCTCCCTCTGAAATCAACAAGTTCGAGGTAACAAGTCTGTTTTTTTTCGACCTTTTGCAGCAGGTCCTTCTGCATAACGAGAAAGCCGACGGTACCGGCAATAACAATCAGAATGCTGATTGTCCCGGTAAAAATAATGGACTGTAAAGAGGAAATTTTTTTAATTGAGCGAAGAACATCCATAGAATTATTTCAAAATAATAGTCCGTTCAAACGCCCTGTATGGGGCGAGAGAGCTTTTTTCAAATGCTTTCTGCCCTGTAGTGCTGAGCCAGGAGCCAAACCCGGCAGCAAGAACATCTCCAGCATAATACACATAGTAAACAGTCGTTACAAGCGGATAGCGGCCTTCGAAAATATTTTGCTGTGTGGGTTCGCTGGGTAATGATCCGTCGGCCTCTTTGGCAAGAGGAATGATTCTGATATCCTTTTGACCATTCCCGGCCTTAAGCGCGCCGTCAAGCGATGAGCGAAAAAGCAGTCCGATTGCCTTGTGATCGCTGGAAACCCGATTGATAAGCTCATTTTCGCTGCTGCAGCCCCCGGCTCTAATTTCTTTTTTATCTATTCCTGCAGCCGCAGCAAAAACTGACTGCAGCCGGTAATCATCTGCTGTTACAAGAGGAGTTACTCCACTGCTCTCTTTACCTGAAAAAATAGATTTAAGCTCTTTCAGTGAGAGCTTGCTGAGGGGATTCGTGCGATTGACAATACAGACAATGGCATCACGGGCAACCGGTTCAAGGCGAAGAGGACGATGCATTGTAGCAAACAGTGAATCCTCAACTGCCTCTGGCTTACCGCTTATCAATGCCGCACGGACATTGCGATCAAGAAGATGTTTCATGGTCTTGTCGGAACCGGAAGACTGAAGTTTGATGACGGCATCCGGATAATAACGGGTAAAGGTCTCAATCTGACTGGAGGCGATATCGCCAAGCTGCCGGTCGACAGCAAGTGTCATCTCTCCACTCCGGGCACTGTCACCACCCTTCCGGTGCGAACAATTCACCAAAAACAACATGGGAAGAAAAAGCAGGAGAACATTGAAGACCTTGATGGAGGCTTTCTGATATGCTTGATTATTCATTGTAATCCAGATTCAAGAATTCGATTAGGGAGTCTGGTCGGGACTCACCAGCTAAGATACCAAGAAAAAAGATGTTGCCACAAAAAACAACCGCTGTGTTACCATGGTGAAAAAAAATATTTCTCTCCTTGAAAATCCGATAAAAAAGGTTAATATTTCCACCTTATTGCATATTTATTCATAAGCAAAAACAAGAAGAAACAAGATCAGATCATCTATAACATGATTCCGGTCATATCCGTTTTTAATTGACTTTTTTTTTATAGCATCTTACTGAAATGACAGTTTCTGTTACAGAGAGTTCAAATAAATATTCAGTATCGATCATTGGTGCTTCGGGCTATTCCGGAGCAGAACTGACGAGGCTGCTCCTTCATCATCCGCTTGTCCAGCTTGGTGAGCTGTATGCTTTTTCACAGGCAGGCAACTCTGTTGCTGAACTCTACCCCGCCATTTCCTGCGACAAGGTTTACAAGCCGTATGGCGGAGAAACTGAGAGTGATATCTATTTTCTTGCACTCCCCCATGGCGAGGCACTGCAGCTTGTTCCTGCTCTTTTGCAGGCAGGCAAAACCGTTATTGACCTTTCAGGTGATTTCAGGCTGAAGAGTGTTGCTGAACATGAGCAATTTTATAAACAGGCTAAATTATCCGATGCAGTTATGACTTACGGCATGCCTGAGCTCTTCCATGACGAGATAAAGAGTTCCAGGGCTATCAGCAATCCAGGTTGTTTTGCCACCAGCATTATTCTGGGTGTTGCTCCGCTCTTTCTCGGTATCGAGCGTTGGAAAAAGGTTCTTGCCATAAACTGCACATCCACTTCCGGTCTTTCGGGAGCCGGGCGGAGCGGCAAAACAGAACTGTCGTTTTCAGAGATGAGTGAAAATATCAGGGCCTACAAGGTTGGCGTCCATCAGCAC
>CAIXLG010000055.1 GCA_903920215.1 uncultured Chlorobiaceae bacterium | reverse complement strand
TGTAGTCTTCGACAGCTTGGATGCTCTTGAAGACCATTTGGAGGCTTCGTTAAGGATGATGGAACATGATACACCAAGAGTACATTCAATCGTTGCTTGGCCTTGGATAATGAATTCATTATCGATTTAGAAATGGAATAACATTACGAAGTGTCGTTTGCGTCAGTTTCTCAAGAGCATCGGGTAGGTTGGCAATCTCGTAAACAGACCGCTTGGGGTCAGTGATCTGGAAGTAGAGTAAAGCATTGATTTCAATCGCGACATTGTCTCGGGTGATAACATTCTGCTTGGGAAAATCGTAAACAGTCTCACGAAGGTCTATTCGTGTGATAGTCTCTTTACGAACAATAGTCTTTCCGTTGATATCAGTAATAATGTATTTCCAGTCAATGGATCTGGCCTTGTCAATAACCGGCCAAATGATGTTAATCCCTGAAGGCAATGTTTGATAGTAACGCCCTAAACGCTCAATGACCATAGTTTCTGATTGCTGGATAATCTTGAATCCATTCACCGCCAAAGCGGCAATCAATGCGACCAGCATTCCAAAAAACACCAAAGTAAACATCTTCACCCCTTTTTGGTTTCAATTTCAAAATCAACAATAACCTTAGACCCTTCAATGTTCTTGACGGTAACGATTTGGCCAATCTCAATACGTGAACTGTTATTGACCATAACTGCATGCCATGTCTCGCCTCCAATCTTGACGCTACCCGAGCCTCCGCAGGAATCAATCACTTCCGTAACCAGACCTGTTTTCCCTACAAGGGCGTCAGCGTTTGTTTTAGCATAACCTCCATGATGATAGAAATACTTGAGAATGATCGGCCTTATACCCAATGTCAACACAGCCGAAATGAGAACAAAAAGAAATAACTGGATTGTGAGCGGAACGTGAACAACTGCGAGAGGAACAATAATCAAACATGCAGTACCAAAAATACCAGTTACAAAGACAGGCATGAATGTTTCAATAATCCATAGCATAATGCCGACTATTGCCCACAGTTGCCAGATTTCAAGCATGAGTATTCTCGTAAAATTGGGTATTTAGCCCGAAAACCTTTATCAGATATGATTTATTTGCGTCAAGATAATTATCCCGTTTCATCTGCACAATTCTCCAAAGATTATGCAACCACCGAGATGAGCGCTTTGGGTGCAAGAGTGTCGTATGAGGGTTGAACATGGGGAAAACGGGAATCAATAATCAAGATATACGTTTATGAACCATCTGCAATTGTTTTTTCTGAGAAAAACATCGGCAAACTAATCGGCATGAATTTTAGATTATTCTTTGTAACTTATTCAAATACATACATAAATAAGATCGAATAATCGGCAATATTATGATATTTGAATTACCACCACGCCTTGAGCCATGTCTGCCAGAGGCATTGGAGCCCGAGCTTGTCGACTTGATTGCTACACTATCTGCTGCCTCCGAGCGGCTGGGTCATCGTCTTCATCCTGGGCTCGCTTCAGGAAACGGGTTTTAAAGCCCGTTAAGGATTATTGGATGAAGGTAGAATGAAAGTTGGTCTAATTTTTCTTTCCTGAAGCTACCACAGTTCGTACCAGACTCCACGTCCACTGCCGTGCTGTGTCAGATGGCCCCGTTCAACCAGGTTTCGGAAGTGCACTTTCAGGGTATTGCGGCTGACGCCAGTCATCTTGATCGCATTGCCTATCGTTATGCGTCCATGTTCACGGACAAATTCGACGATATGCAATGAGAGTTCTGGTAAAGAAGTCATGACGATCTTCTCTTGCTCTACTTTTGCCTCAAGTCGGCGGACCTGATCGGCCAGCGAACGAAGAAAAAATAGCAGCCACGGGTGCCAGTTTGGTGTATCGGTCCGGATTAAACCCTGAGTTTGCCGTAGAGCCAAGTAGTAGGCTTCTTTGTTGAGTTCGATGACGCTTTCCAGTGAACTGTATGGTACGTAAGCGTACCCCGACTGAAGTAGCAGTAAGGTTGTTAAGACACGACTGAGCCGACCATTTCCATCCTGAAACGGGTGGATTTCCAGAAAGACCACCACAAAAATAGCGATGATTAAAAGTGGGTGCAGTGTTTTTTGCTCACGTTCATCTGTTACCCAGGTAACCAGTTCGGCCATCAGGTGAGGGGTGTTGAAGGGAGTTGCGGTTTCGAACACGATACCGATCTGATTGCCGTTTTCATCAAAGGCTGCAACACTGTTTGAGTTGGTTTTGTATTGTCCTCTGTGTCGAGAATCCTTCTCGCTATGGCGCAGGAGAATCTGATGTAACTGCTTGATGTGGTTTTCGTTGAACGGGATGTTTGACCACGATTCGAACACCAGGTCCATCAACTCCGCATAACCTGCAACTTCCTGTTCATCACGTGTTTCGAAAGACTGAATAACCAGGTTGGAAAGGAGACGCTCAACCTCTCGATCGGACAGTTTACTTCCCTCGATGCGGGTTGATGATCCGATGCTCTCGATGGTGGCAACCCTGCGTAACGCTGAAAGACGATCAGGAGCAAGAGTGCCTAGAGTACGCCAGGCACCCTTGAATTCATCGATCTGAGCAATCAGGCTCAGGATCTCCGGAGTGATGTGAATAGTATCAGTTCGTAACATAAACCAATTATACACCCATTTACACCCAATTACAAACTAGCTTTTAAACATTCCCTCCTGTCAATTTGACTGGTAGGAAGGGATTTACACCGAAAGCGTTTTCTGCAACATCGGAAAATGCCAGGATTCTGAAGCGGCCCCTTAACGCCAGCTGTGTGCATTGTATTCACAACCCTATGAGCAAAAGCGAGCTACTCGAATTAATTTAGGATATGATGCATTGGTAAAAGGGGCATAAAAAAAACTTTTATGTATACATGTATTTAAGCAATACCTTTATAAATCAAAGACAGTTCACGTATTGCTCTATTTTCATATAAAATCAATACGTCGAGCAGTCTCGGCAATCGGTGTCACAACGTCGTCCCCTTGGTTTCTGCAAGACCATTTTGAGTTATGTAGCAAAGTTCCATTCGGACTGGAATTTACCTGTTGTCCGGTAACGGGATCTTGTATTACCCCATGCCGAAAAAAAAATCCTTCACCACGCCAGTCAGTTTATCTGATTTGAGGGCTCTTGCTGAAAAGCGTCACCAAGTCCTGCAATTGAAACGGCCGGATTATTCATCTTCACCTGAGGATATACTCCGGAATAGCCATGAGTTGGAGGTTTACCAGATCGAACTTGAACTTCAGCAGGACGAACTTATTCAATCGAGAGAGGAACTCTCAAAGTCTAAAGCAGAGCAGGAAGAGAGCCTGAGACGTTTCACCGAGCTTTATGATTTTGCCCCACTGGGCTATGTTACGCTTTTACGAGACAGCAGGATAGTTGAGGCAAACCTGACTGCGACCAAAATAATTGGCCTTTCTCGCTCGCAGTTACGAGGTAATCTTTTGACAAACCTCTTTAATCCGCAAGACAGTCAAGTAATCAATGCCTTGCTTGAAAAAGTGTTCACCAAGAAGCAGCATGGATACTGTGAAGCCACTCTTTTGCCTGACAATTCAGTTCATCTCAAGGCTGACCAATCATTTGCCGGCCACATCTTTCGAATCGATGCTGTAATCAGTGATTCTTCTTGTGAATGTAGGGCCATCTTAACGGATGTTACTGATCAAAAAATTTCTGAGAATGCTCTCAAACAGAGCCAGTACAAGTTCAGGATGCTCTTTGAAGGCCACTCCTCCATAATGCTGGTTATCGATGAATCAGGCAACATCATTGATGCCAAC
>CAIXLG010000054.1 GCA_903920215.1 uncultured Chlorobiaceae bacterium | reverse complement strand
GACTATCCGATCGAACTCCTTGAAGGTTGTGTCAATTGCTGCGGTTGTCTGCAGGTCATAACCGCTTGCAAACAGATGGCAGGTGTCGAGGCACACTCCAACCCTGCTCTTATCTTCAACCTGATCAACAAGAGATGCCAGCTGTTCAAACCGGTATCCCAGATTGGTCCCTTGTCCGGCCGTGTTTTCAATTACAGCGGTTACGTTTTTTGTCGCATTGAGAGCCATATTGATTGACTCTGCTATAAGCTGCAGACAGTCATCCTCATTAATAACGTTCAGATGGCTTCCGGGATGAAAGTTCAGCAGATATAGGCCGAGACTTTCCACCCGCTGCATTTCGTCAATAAAGGCTTCCCGTGCATTCCTGAGCTTCAGAGGGTCAGGGCTGCCCAGGTTGATGAGGTAGCTGTCATGAGGCAGAATGTACTCAGGCTTATAACCACCCTCACTGCAGTTCTTGCGGAATGCATCAATTGAAGGTGTCGTAAGTTTCGGAGCTCTCCACTGACGCTGGTTTTTAGTGAACATGGCGAATGCCTTCGCCCCGATACTGATTGCCTGCAATGGTGCATTTTCAACTCCTCCGGCTATACTGACGTGTGCTCCAACTCGTTTCATAAAAAAAGTAAATAGTAAGACATTAATCGGGATTGCCGAATTCAGTGCCCAAATGTAGGTTGGGGTGATTCCTGAACCCCAACAAAACGAAAGTTGTTCTGTTAATCGGGGTTGCCGAATTTTCTGGCTTGTCCAGCACTAAGATTCAATGTTTCGCGGACGGCAAATGAACTCTCTTTGGTTGATGACGTCGAAAGCATTTCACCAAGAAGACCGGTCGAAAAAAGTTGAACCCCGAGAATAAGCAGCAGAATACCGAGAAAAATAATTGGACGGTTGCTGACCGGTTTATGGAGCAGGATTTTATCGAGCGTGACGTAAAGACTGATGGAAAAACCCAGAAGAAAACTTATAAGCCCGGCCATCCCGAAAAAATGCATGGGACGGCGAAGATATCGGGTGATAAAGAGTACCGAAAGAAAATCGAACAATCCTGAAAAAAACCTTGATGAGTCGTATTTCGTGGTGCCGAATTGTCTCGCCTGATGCCTTACAGGGAGTTCGGCAATTTTAAACCCCATCCACTCTGCCAGCACAGGAATATAGCGGTGCATATCTCCACGCAGTTCAAGCCGTCGTGTAACTTCTTTGCGGTACACTTTCAATCCGCAGTTGAAATCGTGAATGGTGATACCGGTAAACAGCCGTGTTACCAGATTGAACAGTTTTGAGGGAAGGGTTTTGGAAATCGGATCCTTGCGTTGCTGTTTCCACCCGCTTACCAGGTCATACCCTTCCTGAAGCTTTTGAATCATCTCCTTGATAGCAAAGGGATCATCCTGCAAGTCAGCATCCATGGTGCAGATATAGTTGCCAGTTGCGGCCATGAACCCTGCCGAGAGGGCGGCTGTTTTTCCAAAGTTTCTTTGAAACGAAATCAGGCGAAGCTCTGGTCTGGAAAGGATCAGATCGCCAATTAACGAGGCTGAACTGTCTGTTGAGCCGTCATCAACCATAATTATTTCAAAACTGAATGGCTCCTTAAAAAGCTTGTGAAGCTCATTCTCCTGCATTGCAGCATAAAGCTGTTTTACGAGATCAGGCAGTGATTCCTGTTCATTGTACAGCGGAACAATTATGGAAAGTGAGATCAAATTAAACGTATTAAAAGTGAGTAATAAAAAATCAGCAATCTTTCGCTCAGCACCAAGCACTTTCTTCAGCACTCAGCACTCAGCACTCAGCACTTTCTTTATACCCCTCTCATATCGGGTGGCCAGATGTATTTATGAAGCTGCAGCTGCATTCTTACGTTGAGCCGGTCGCTGAGAATCCACCCCGCAAGTTCATGCGGCTCCAGCTTGCCGAACATTACACCCATCATGATGGTGAAGGAGTCGGTCAGACGGTGTTCAAACAGCAGAGATTTTGCCCACTCGTAGTCACTCCGACTTCCAAGAACCATCTTGAACTCAAATGTTTGCCGGTATTCAGGTGCCGCTTCAAGAGCAAGCTGAATGTTTTCGGGATTGTTTTTATCGCAGACGCCCGAAGAAGGCGCTTTGATGTCGATGATTTTATGGACACGATGGTCAACTCCGGCAACAGAAAGAAAGCCCCCTGTTTCAAGCAGAACGGCATGACCAAGGTCACAGAGTCGCTTCATAAGGGTATAAACAGCTGGCTGAAGGAGCGGCTCTCCACCGGTGACCTCAACAAAGGAGGCATGAAAAGCGGATGCTTGGCGGATGATCTCCTCAATCTCAAGGGTCGTGGCATCGCTTTCAGCGTAGGCTGTATCGCAGCCGATACAGCCGTGGCCGCATCCCGCAAGCCGTATAAAGGCGCATGGCCAGCCGGCAAAGGACGATTCGCCCTGGATGGAGTGAAAAATCTCACTGATGTTGAGTGTGCCGGTGTTCATGACTGCTGTTCGGCAAGCAGTTGTTCCAGAGCATCAGGGTAAAGCCTGTGCTCACATGCAAGCACTCTTTCGGCAAGCATCTCCGGTGTGTCGTCAGGCAATACAGGCACATGCCGCTGCATGAGAATTTTTCCCTTGTCATACTCTTCATTGACAAGATGTACCGTCGCACCGCTCTCTGTTTCGCCTGCTTCAAGCACTGCAGCATGAACATAAATGCCATACATCCCCTCACCACCGAATTTCGGCAGCAGCGCCGGATGGATATTGATGATCTTGTCCTGAAATGCAGTCACAACCGCGTCAGGCACCTTCCGCATATATCCTGCGAGCAGAATAATGTCGATACGCTGTTCCGTTAAGCACCCGAGCATTGCTGCAGAAAAATCATCAAAAGAGCCAAACTGTTTTTCCGTCAGATGCACTGTCGTAATACCATTCTGGCGCGCAAACTCCATTGCTCCGCACTGCGAACGGTTGGATAGGCAAAGCACGATTTCCGCATTGAGCTGCTTCTTCTTCAGCGCATGAAAGATAGCCTGAAAATTACTTCCGGAACCGGAGCAAAAGACCGCAAGGCGGGTTTTGTGGGTAGTCATGTAGTGCTTATGATGTTGAAACCTCTTCCCCTTAATATGCAATCAGGGATGATTCTTTTCAAAAAGCTTAATAAAGGTGCTATAAGATTATAAGATAATAGCAGAGCTCTGATTAGTCGCCCTGCCTGTTGTCCCTGAAGTCCCCTCAGTCCCTGTTCTCTCAACTTTTTTTTGCAATTATTAATTTTACAATGTATATTTACAATGTAAAATTAATAATTGATTCATTATGGCAAGACCGATCAAAAAAGAGCAGATTCCGCATCTTCAGGAGGCGATAAAGGAGACGGCGTGGCGGCTGATTGCGGAGTTTGGTGCGCCGGCCCTTTCGCTGCGAGCTATAGCCCGTGAGTTGAACATTACCGCCCCTGCTATTTACAACTACTTCCCGGATCGTGATGCTCTGGTAACCGCCCTCACCATCGATGCATTCACTTCCTTTGGAGATGTTCAGCTCAAGGCTCGCGACAGTTTTCCGGAAACGCACTTCCTTGAGCGTTTTCATGCCATTGGCATCGCGTATCGCAGTTGGGCGCTGAGCTATCCCCAGCGCTATCATCTTATCTTTGGTACACCCATTCCCGGCTACGAACAGCAGCAGATGGAAATTATTCCATCGGCAACCCGTTCCATCAGTGCTCTTGTCAGTGTGATCGAAGATCTTCGTGTCGCCGGTAAGCTGAAAACCGAAAATTTCCCCAAACTGCAGCTCTCAGCACTCGCCCTTAAGAAAACTGCCGACTGCCCACTGCCAACTGTCTTCGCTCAGCACTCGCCCCTCAGCACTCAGCACTCAGAAACTGCCAACTGTCTTGCTGTTGCCCTGATTGTCTGGAGTCGTGTGCACGGGCTGGTGTCGCTTGAAATCGGCGGTCGCCTTCCTCCGTTCGGGCTGACTGGTGAAGTGCTTTATAACTATGAAATGCAATCAATAGCCAAACAATTTATAAAGGAGGAACAATGAAAACATTAATACTTGACGCCTCTCTTGCAGGCGACAGAATCGGCAGTTTTTCAGCTGCTACATTGCAGGCAGACCTTGCAAAGCGTGGCTGGTCATCCGAAGTAGTTGTGCTGCGCGACAAAAAGATCGGCAACTGCATGGGTGATTTTTTATGCTGGTTTAAAAGTCCCGGCAAATGCCATGTGGCTGACGACCAACTGGAGATATCGAGGAAATTCATTGAAAGCGATCTTGTTATTTTTCTCACGCCGATTACCTTTGGCGGTTACTCCCGGACGCTCAAGAAAATGGTTGATCACATGATTCAGAACACTCTGCCGTTTTTTGCGACTCACAGCGGGGAGATTCATCATCTGCAACGGTATGAACGTTATCCTGATGTTCTCACAATCGGCTGGCAAAGTGAGCCGGATGCCGAGGCCGCCTCTATTTTCCGTCATCTGGCCTGGCGAAACTCCATCAACTTCTATGCTAAGGTGCATGGGTGTGGTATCCTCTCCGGGAATCAGGAGGATCGTGTTATGGAAGCGCAACTCCATCGCCTGCTTGATCAGGTTGAACGTCATGAATCAGATGCAGAGGCCACTCTGCCGGTTATCAGCCGTTCATCTGCGACCCCGACTTCAGTTCGTCGGGCACTACTGCTCGTTGGAAGCCCTCGAATAGAGAAAAGCAGCTCATCATCACTTGGCTCATATCTCTTTGAGCAACTGAAGAAGGGAGGTGTTGAAAGCGAAACGATCTATATCTATAAGGCTATCAACACCACAGAACGAATGGAAGCGCTCCGTCAGGCGATTGATAAAGCTGATCTGGTCGTTCTTGCTTTTCCGCTCTATGTGGATACACTGCCCGCTCCGGTTATTTCGGTTCTCGAAGATGTTGTGAGGCACGGAACATCGAAAACAAAGCCGACACGTTTTGCTGCCATCGTCAATTGCGGTTTCCCCAATGCGAGCCAGAATGCCAGTGCCATTGCGGTTTGTGCCGAGTTTGCCCGTGAAGCTCAGTTCGAGTGGATGGGAGGGCTTTCTCTTGGCGCGGGAGAGGGCATGGTTCATGCAAAACCACTTGCGGAACTTGGAGGACAAGGTGCTCCTCTCAGAAAAGCACTGGAAATAGCAGCAGGGGAGCTTGCCCAGGGTCATCCAATTTCAGATGATGCACTGCAGTTGCTTGCAAAACCATTGATGCCGGAATGGATGTACAGGTTGGGTGGCACTATTGGCTGGAAAATGCGGGCAAGGAAGTTTGGCACGCAGAAGCTGCTGAAGGCCAGACCTTACCAGCAAGCACTATAGGATGGAGCTCACTTCAATCTTTGAAGTGAGCTTCTGTTTTTCCACATTTTCAGCCCTAAAGTAGCTGCTCTACCTGTTGTCCCTGAAGTCCCTTCAGTCCCTGTTCTCTGTCTTCCTTTCTCCCTTCAAATAATTGGGGATTTTTTCTTACCTTTCCGCCTTACGAAAAGCAAGCACAACTGATAAATAAATTTTCTGCAAATGTCTGATCCTGTCATCAAGCGGGCGTTGGTCTCTGTTTCTGATAAAACCGGTATTGTTGATTTCTGCCGGGAGTTGAGTGCCATGGGAGTTGAGATTTTCTCAACAGGCGGAACCTTGAAATCACTGCAGGATTCAGGCGTCAGCGCAGCTTCCATCTCCACCATCACCGGCTTTCCGGAAATCATGGATGGACGGGTAAAAACCCTGCATCCAAAAATACATGGAGGCCTTCTTGCTGTCAGGGAGAATCCCGACCACGTCAGTCAGGCAAAGGCAAACTGTATCGACTTTATTGATTTGGTTGTGGTTAATCTTTACCCCTTTGAAGCAACAGTAGCAAAGCCTGGCGTTGCCTTTGAAGATGCTATAGAAAATATTGATATTGGCGGTCCCTCAATGCTCCGCAGTGCAGCCAAGAACAACGAGTCTGTCGCGGTAGTTACCGACAGCGCCGACTATACGCGTGTTCTTAAGGAAATGAAGGAGCAGAACGGGTCAACAAAGAGGACGACACGTCTCCTGCTTGCATTAAAGGTTTTTGAACTCACATCCCGTTACGATCGGGCAATTGCATCGTACCTCACTGGTGCTGTCGGTGGCAAACAGCAGGAGGCCGCTGAGGTCATGACCGTCAAGCTTGAAAGGGAACTCGATATGCGTTACGGAGAGAACCCCCACCAGAGCGCAGGCTTATATCGCCTTACCGATTCTGACGGGTCACGCTCTTTTGGCGACTTTTTTGAAAAACTGCATGGCAAGGAGCTTTCCTATAACAATATGCTCGATATTGCCGCAGCAACTGCCTTGATCGAAGAGTTTCGTGGCGAAGAGCCGACGGTGGTTATTATTAAACATACCAATCCGTGCGGTGTTGCACAGGCTCCAACACTTGTTGAAGCATACCGCAGGGCATTTTCAACCGATACCCAGGCTCCTTTCGGGGGCATTATCGTCTTTAACCGTCCTCTTGATATGGATACAGCTAAAGCTGTCAATGAAATCTTTACCGAAATTCTCATAGCTCCGGCTTTTGAGGATGGAGTGTTTGATTTGCTCATAAAGAAAAAAGACCGCAGGCTTGTGCGGCAGAACCATGCCTTGCCGAAAGGTGGCTGGGAGTTCAAGTCCACACCATTCGGGATGCTCGTTCAGGAGCGCGACAGCAAAATAGTTGTGAAAGAGGATTTGACGGTTGTCACAAAACGGCAGCCTACTGAAGAAGAAGTGGCCGACCTGATGTTTGCCTGGAAGATCTGCAAGCATATCAAGTCAAACACTATTCTCTATGTCAAAAACCGTCAGACGTTCGGTGTCGGAGCTGGTCAGATGTCTCGTGTCGACTCATCAAAAATTGCGAGATGGAAAGCCTCAGAGGTTGGACTCGATCTTCACGGATCCGTCGTGGCGTCAGACGCATTCTTCCCGTTTGCTGATGGTCTGCTTGCAGCAGCTGAGGCTGGAGTCACTGCGGTCATACAGCCAGGCGGTTCCATTCGCGATAATGAGGTCATTGAGGCAGCAGATGCCAACAATCTTGCCATGGTTTTTACAGGTATGCGGCATTTCAAGCACTGATTGTAAAGAAAATCTGCATGTGCTGATGAGTACTGCATAAAACAGAAAAGGCGCACTTTTTCAAGTACGCCTTTTCTGTTTTATCTGGGTTCTTTTCAGGTATTCTCTGATGAAAGAATAAGTAAGAACATTATACCAGTTTCATGGCTGCCGTTGATGTTGACAACCCTGAATGGCGGTAATATCTTTTATGCCCATTACGGTAATAATAATGGTGGTGATGCCTTCGTCCTCCCAAGCGGATATTTACACCTACACCAGCCTGTGCATCAGCCAGAGGAGTGCCCAAAAACATTCCGGCAATTCCTATGGCTATCAACATGGTTTTTTTTATCATTATTATTCTCCTGTTCAGTTGTTATTAAATACAGACAGCAATAGCCTTCTGTATATTTTCTGTCATTTTGTTGCAGAGACGCCACTCTGGTTAGTCGCAGTCTGGTTTGCCAGGTATCCGTTTTTTGCATTTTCCGGATTTTTAATACTTATACCATCAGCGCGGATAGAAGCTGAGCATCCAGCAAGCGCCATAAGTAGTACGACTACTGTTAATGCGTTGATCTTCATAAGAGTCTCCTTGTTTTTCTGTTCTGTTCAGCAAGCGGGTTGAAACTCAGTCAACCTCTTTGCTCAACAGTCAAACCGTTAATCCTGTCTTTTTTATAACTCGTAACTTCACATTCCAAATCTGAGACCG
>CAIXLG010000053.1 GCA_903920215.1 uncultured Chlorobiaceae bacterium | reverse complement strand
TCAGCTCCGGAACTTGAATGGTATGCCAATATCCGAAGTGAAAAGACCCGAAGGGCATACCGAAACGACGTGAAGGAATTGTCTCGATTTCTCGGCATCACGGAACCGGAAGAAATGCGCATAGTCACAAGATCGCACCTGCTTGCATGATGAACCGATCTCAAACAGAGTAACCTTGCTGCCGCCACTATCCGCCGCAAGCTTGCATCGATCTCTTCGCTTTTCGACTTCAGAGTCTCATCAAACGACCGTTTATTGATACAAACAGCGGAATGGGTACAAATCTTTCATGTAGCTCAGCGGTTGAGGGCTGCCCAGCGTTCAGGTTAAGCAATCATAATGTTGATTTATGTTCAAGAATTTATTATGTTCAATATAAATGAACAAAGAATTTATTGAACATAAATTAGCCGAGGACAAAACAATAATCCTTCGGCAGGCTATGGAAGCCCTTAATACGATCGCACCACTGGAATACGCGATTGAACCGATTGAAGTCCTTCAAAACCAGACATTCGACTGCATTGTAAGGGTCAAAGTTTTCGGGAAAGAATTCGTTGGGTGCGTCGAGGTTAAAAAACATCTTACAAAAACCGGAGAGCTCCAGTTTTTGATGAACATGGATAAGATGCCGCATCCATTTCTGCTCGCGACACGCTACATCCCTCCCGAGGCCGCAGTAAGATTGCGCGATGCCAGCATCCAGTTCATCGATACGGCAGGAAACGCCTTCATCAATCAACCACCACTGTTGATTTTCGTAAAAGGGAACAAACCTGAAAAAGATGAAAACGAACCTCCCACAGCTCGCCTCTTCAAAGGGGTCGGCCTGAAAATCGTTTATCTCTTTTTGTGCCAACCGGAACTCGTCAATAGACCCTATCGCGATATTGCAGAAATGACGAATGTCGCCTTGGGAACGGTGAAAAGCACCATGACCGAACTGATCCAGAAAGGCTTCATTGTCGAGATGGGCAAAAAGGGGAAAAAGCTCCTGGACAAAAAGAAACTTTTTGAGCGCTGGATTGCTGCATATCCCGACCACTTAAAACCTAAACTGTTGCTTGGACGATTCCGGGGTGATGGGGAGTAGTGGAAAGATATTCAATTGGATCAAACCCTCGCCCAGTGGGGGGGAGAGGTTGCCGCAGCAAAACTGACCGGATACTTGAAACCAGGCACTGTCACTTTGTATGCGGACAAGAATCATCTCGGAGAACTGGTGATCGCTAACAGGCTAAAAAAGGACCCGCAAGGCAATATAGAGATTTTCGAACGCTTCTGGCCGGTCGACAATGGCCTCGGCGCTGACGAAACTGTACATCCGATCCTCATCTACGCTGACCTTGCAGCAATCGGCGACCAACGAACCATGGAAACCGCAAGGATAATTTATGAACAACATATCGATCGATATTTCAGGCAAGATTGCTGGAGTTGTTGAAAGGGTACAAATACACAGGGCAAGTTTACGCAAGGACTAAGGTTTCTAACGATGCATCCCATGGCTCAGCCGCTGATTGATGAGTATCTTGAGGCTGCCGGGCACCGATACGACCAGAAAGGCCCACTATTTCGACCGGTAAAAAACAATATCAGCGATACGCTTGATAAGTCGCTTGATCTTCAGGCAGTCTATACCTGTATTATCCCGCAAATACGGAAAAGAAACCGGTATCATGGCCAGCTTGGACGGGTTCAGGACTATCTTGGACACCTGAACATTCAGTATACCGTTATTTATACGGCCTCAAAACTGACGTGGAACCTTGCCGCCGATTCACGGAGGTTGGCCTCTTGCGGAGGTATTGAGGATCGCTTAAAAAGCTGACACTTTTTAAGCTTGTATAATGTTCACGATTATGTTAACATTCATCATGCGAACTATCGAATTTTTCATTACTGCAAATGGCAAAAAGCCAGTCGATGAATTTTTAGAATCTCTTTCAACAAAAGAGGCAAAAAAGGTTTTTTGGGTTCTTAGGTTGGTTAAGGAATTATCACCTGTACCAGCAGAGTATTTCAAGAAATTGCAAAACACAAATGGGATATGGGAAGTTCGGGCGGCACATGGAAACAATGCATTCCGGTTGCTCGGCTTCTTTGACAATGGAAATTTGGTGATTCTTACAAATGGATTCGCAAAAAAAACTCAGAAAACCCCGTCTGAAGAAATTGAACTGGCTGAAAAAAGAAAGAAAGAAAGACTATCTCAGGAGGAAACAATATGGATGACTTACAACGCGCTATTGCAAAACGGAAACGCCTTGACCCTGAATTTGCTAACACCTTTGATAAAGAATACCAAGAGTTCAAGATCGGAGTGGTGTTGAAAGAAGCAAGAAAAAACGCAGGGCTTACACAGGAAGCTCTGGCCGATAAGCTGAATACTAAAAAATCGGCAATCTCAAGAATTGAAAACCATTCTGAGGATATTAGGCTTTCTACGCTGCATCACTATGCCGAAGTACTGGGGAAAAAAATTCACATCTCCATCCTGTAGTAAGAACGCCAACGACCGCCGCGAAGCGGCGGTCAGCCTCCAGCGGGGATATTTAGTGCACGAATAAACGCTGATCGTTTTGTCAAAATCAGCCTCTTAACTCGAAAAGATTATCTCTTAAATGCGAAAGCTCAAGTGTTTGGCCCTGCTTCTCAAAACCTTTTTCCCGGAGCCATTCTTTTAGTGGTCCGCCTCGGAATTCAGGGCATTTTTTCCAAAATGAGCCATAAAGCGGGTACGGGTGAACTTCATCATCAAGCTGAAGTTGTATGCCCTTGTCCTTCCAAGGCTTGTCAACCGGCCAAGCCTTCTTGTCAACCTCCCAAGACCTGACAAAAAGTTGCGGATTCTGCGCATTCTCCCTTCCGACGCTAATCCCAATAATCGCAGTAGGGTCAATTCCACTAAATTGTTTAATGAGCCAAAAATATTGCACGTATGACTGTACACCCTCCTCTGTCACAAACCCATCCTAAACTGCAGACAAATGAAGGTCGCAGGGAGATGCTTTTTCAGGAAGTCGTCTCTTCATCGAAGGTAGAGGGAATTAAAAATGCTGAGACTATTCTCAAGAAATGGTACAAATCTGCCGGATCAGGGACGAAGAGCCTGCCGAAGGATGCCCGTCATCAGTTCAAGGCTTAATGTCTGTATGGCTTTGATATAGTCCGCAAATCGCTGGGACGATTTCGGGGTGATGGGGAGTGGTGGAAGAATATCAAACTTGATCCAACCCTTGCCCAGTAGGGAGGAGAGGTTGCCGCAGCGAAACTGACCGGATACTTGAAACCGGGCACTATCACAACCAACGAACCATGGAAACCGCAAGGATAATTTATGATGTAACCCTTAGAGATTAAAGTTCTGAGCTGTATGGAAGATCGTAAGAATTGTCACGATATTGCTGCGAACCGTGTAAACAACAAGATATGGTGTATCTGCAAACAGGAGTTCGCGAGTACCCATCAGACGACCTGGTTTGCCGCTGTCAGTGTATTTGGAAAGCTGGGTAGCAGCTTTTTTGATAATTGAAAGAATGACTTTTTTGGCTGCTGCAGGACTTTCCTTTCCGATATATGCCTCAATTTCTTCGAGACGGGTTTTTGCCTTGTTAGTCCACTGTACCTGCAATTTTCCCCTCCCAGTGTTCAATCATTTTTTCTTGCGAGATGACCTTACCCTCGTCAAGGTCACGAAGACCATCTTGAATGCTTTTGAGCTGCCACTCATTCAGAACAAGATACTGATCGATTGCTTCTTCGATAATAAAGGTTTTTGTTCTTCTGGTTGCCGCAGCAAGCTGTTCAATCCTGTTTTTGGTGCTCGCAGGAATTTTAAAACTGACCTGGTTTCGCGGTTCCATTGGTTTCGCTGGTGATAACATGTCGTCCCCATATGTTGGATTAGTATTTCGAAGTGTTACGATAAAATACCAATTAAGAAAAGAGTAATCAAGATTTGATTTATGGGATTTCCACACAGTTCAGCACGCCTAAAGTTAAAGTGGACAGTACAAAACCAACTCAAACAGTGTTGCGGCTTTTGATGAAAACGGCAATCAAATCGGTATCGTGTTCGACACAGCAACTCCCTTCAACACCCCTCACCTGATGGCCGAACTGGTTACCTGGGTAAAAGATGAACGTAAGCAAAAAACACTGCACCCGCTTTTAATCATCGCTATTTTGTTAGGTTTCGTGAGCAGCACCTATACATCTTTTATTATGTAGTTTCGGCGAAGGTACCTTCGTTGGTTGCGGCTTCACCGGCATACAGATAACTTAAAACTTCGGCATTGCTGCGTTTTTGTTGTTCATGACCAGCGTATAGCACCACTGTTTTCACGACACGTTCACCAAAAATAGCCGCAACTTTATAGAGTTGTATGAAACACTCCTGATTAATCGTCTGCGATGACTTGATTTCGAAGAGCCTTATCAAGAGTGGCCTTCCCTGACTGCCTTGGACCGGTAAGCGTTACAACAGGATATTCCAAGGCACGACTCTGCAGGGCAGACATGAGATGACGCGCAATCATTGTATGCAATATTAAAGTTGAACTTTAATATTGCATACAATAAAGTAAAAAACCGAGAAAATTTACATCATGAATATCCTGCCACCAAAACCATTGGCAATATTTTGTTGCATGTAACAGATTTTTAGTATACGTTGCATGTAACAAAGTCACAAACGAATGAAGAGGTGCAATATGGCTGGAGTTGTTGAACGGGTTCAAAAACACAGGGCTAGTTTACGCAAGGCAGGAATGCGTCCGGTACAAATCTGGGTTCCGGATACACGACGCGAGGGATTTGCTGAGGAGTGCAAGCGGCAATCAGCACTGATCAAAAATGACCAGCACGAAAAAGAAGTTTTGCGGTTTTTAGATGAATCAGCAGACCGCGAGGGCTGGAAAGCATGAAAAGAGGCGATCTTGTTCCCATTGCGCTTCAAGGTGATTACGGAAAACCCCGTCGTGCCCTTGTTGTTCAGTCCGATTTGTTTTCTGAACACCCTTCAGTGACAATCCTGCCCGTGACAAGCGACCTGAGAAAAGCTCCGTTATTTCGGATAGACATTGAGCCTACAGCCGTGACTAACCTTGAAAAAAGATCGCAGATAATGGTCGATAAGGTTCAAACCGTACCTCGTGAAAAAGTAGGAGCCGCCTTCGGTCGACTCGACGATACTTCGATGCTGACGATTAATCGAGCTCTCGCCGTGTGGCTTGGCTTTGCTTAATCACCGGTACGGTTGGAACGAATACTCCCCTTCCCAAAATGATAACGCTGTGCAGAACCCCTTTTTATCTGCTGATTGACTTCATGGCCTCTATCAACACCAATGGATTATGCGCTGAATCATATACCGGTATGACCTCCCTACCGGTATCAAAGAGCCCGTAAACAGCTATCTGCGCTGTTCTTACGGAATACTCAACCGTAAACACGCAATCCTCTGCCACTTCTGCAAACTGACCCAGGAAGGCAAAGTTGGAGGCTCCTTCAGGTATGACGTCAGGTCGATCCCCTTTCGCGCGCGGCATAAACAGGCTGTCAACAAAGGGCATGGCTACAGGGATGCAGTTGACTTTTCCGGCCTCGACAACGGGTTTCATCAAGTCCTGCACTTTCAGGTGATACCAAAGCTCTTCAAGCATCTCCTCGCCATTGCAATCCGACATTCTCTTTTGAACATGGTTCCCTTCTCTGTCCGGGTATAAGCCATAACCCCAGAATATCTTCACATCCTTAGGCTGATTCGGAAAATGTGGCTGGCGGGCAATGACGATCGACATCAGCCAGTTGGAGTCAAGCAGGGTTACCAGCCCTCCGGTTCCATCGAGATTGCCTGAAAAGTTTTCCATATAGTCATGGAAGGTGCTGTCCTTCAACGTGGCGGTAAAGGAGTACCATTTCTGTAAGTTTATGTTGTCGCTGAATACCCCAGGGTTTCCGAATAACTTGTCCTTTGCCGCAATTTTCTCCCACAGCATCCAGGAACCCGAAGATGCCTTGTCTTTGAGGAGAGCTGGCCGTGCCCATGTTCCATTATCTGTAGACTCTGTAATGGAGCCGTTGGTTATAAACACATAATCATCGGGGCCAAGAGGCACCTCTTTTTCTGTGCCGCTGGCATCTATCAGATGAATGACTGTTGCGGTCTTTTTGTCGGCGGAGAGTTCGAAATCAATATCTGTGACCCTTGTGTTTGTTTGAAAATTGACACCTCGCTTTTCCAGGTATCTCGTCAGGGGTACAATATCGGAGTGATACTGGTTGTATTTCGTCCTCATGACACCACCGAGCCGGTAGAGTCCCGCCACCAGATGCATGAAGCGTTTCATGTATCTGCGCATTTCGGCAAGGCTGCTCCATTTCTGGAAGGCGAACATGGTCGTCCAGATGTACCAGAAATTGGAGTGGAAAAATTCATCTGAAAACCACTCCTCAATCCGCTTGTCTTCAAGGGAATTCTCGGAAACAAACGTCAGCCGAACCAGATCGAACTGATCTTTTATCGACAAGCCGTAGGTAGACACATCCACTTTCTTTCCATCCCTTAACAGGCGGGCCTGGGCATTGGAAACAAATCGTTCGTTAAATTCAAAGGTTTCATCCCGAACTGAAATTTCGGGATCATCGAACGAAGGTATGAAAGAAAGAAGATCCCAGTAACACGCATAATGCTTCTCGTGCATTCTTCCGCCACGCACTACAAACCCGGTCTCACTGTCTCCTGAACCATCACATGCGCCACCAAGTATGGCATCCTGTTCAAGAATAAAAATATTCTCTCCCGGTACGCCAGCGTCCTTGACCAGATAAACCGCGCTGGCAAGTGATGCGATGCCGGCACCTGCGAGGTAGACTTTTGAATTTTTCGGGTTTCTGTTTTTAACACGTTCCATCATCACCGACTCCTTTTTTAAATACATTGCCAAAGCACCTGCCGTTTTAATCTGTTCTCATCCTGACTGCTATGGATATGAGAACAGAGTAGGGCTACTGATGATTCCTTCACGGCAAGAGGATGAACTGAGGCTGCCGGGTTTTGCGCCAGCAGAAAACACCTGGTGCAAACTCTCAGATGAACGCTAGAAAGCCTTCGGCCATACGGCTGATGCATGATATTCCGGCACAGAGAAGAAGCACTAACTTATTCCTGGTGATTCGGCAATGGATTGAGATATACTATTGAAGCGCTCTTTTCAGAGGAGAAGATTAAACACATAACCGACTATCATGATGCCGGTGGCAACAACGCCTGCAAAAACAGCAATAAGCCGGGGCTTAAGCACTTTGCGCAGAATGATCATTTCAGGGGCGGAGAGAGCAATAACACTCATCATGAAAGCCATTACCGTACCAAGTGCAGCACCCTTGCCGAGCAGTGCCTGAACAACAGGAAGAATACCGGCAGCATTCGAGTACATGGGAACACCTATCAGAACAGCTGCAGGAACAGACCACCAGACGCTTTTACCCATCAGTGAGGCCATAAAGTTTTCCGGCACATAACCATGAATTCCCGCTCCGAGCCCGACTCCGAGTACAATATAGAGCCAGACCTTGCCGACAATTTCACGTACATGCTTGACACCTTCCTGAAAACGCAAGGGCCAGCTCATTGCGATATCATCCGTTTCAGCCGATATCGTGCTCTCCTGAAGTTTCTGCACCCACTCTTCCAGATACTTTTCCATACGGAGTTTACCGATCACCATGCCAGCTACAATCGCAACTGCAAGGCCCATACCCGTGTAAAGCAGGGCAACCTTCCAGCCGAACATGCCGAAAAGGAGCGCAAGGGCAACCTCATTGATCATCGGGGCTGAAATAAGGAACGAAAAGGTCACTCCAAGCGGAATACCCGCCTGAAGAAACCCTATAAAGAGCGGTACCGCTGAACAGGAGCAGAATGGCGTAACAATGCCAAGGGTTGCAGCCATTATGTTGCCAACCCCTGTTCTATGACCTGAAAACAATGCCCTGGTTCGTTCGGGCGAAATAAAGGTGTGGATCACCCCCATCAGAAAAACAACGCCAGTAAGAAGGAGCAGCACTTTTGGCACTTCATAGATAAAAAAGAACAGGGCTTCGCCCAATCGGTTTGTCCGGCTTATCCCCACGAGCTGAAGCAGCTGAGTGGCAAACCACTCAAGGTTATTGTAAAGCAGCAGCCACACAACAGCTGCCGCAGCAACCCCGGAAATCCATTGCACAGTTGCACTCCTGGAAACGGTGCCTGAAGGTTGAGGAGAAACCGTCACAGTCTATTAACAGCAACCGCCGTGACTGCCTTTATTACCATGGTTTCCGCAGCAGCTATGCGGTTTGGCGGTCAGCAACTCTTTGATCTCGGCGTGTGATGGGATCCGCCCTTTAGAGAGCACCTTTTCATCGACGACGAGTGCGGGAGTCGAAAGAACGTTGTACGCCATGATCGCCTGAATATCTTCCACCTTTTCAACGGAAGCCTCAATACCTTCAGCAGCAATGACGGCGTTTACCGCATCGGCAAGTTGATTACAGCTCGGACAGCCACTGCCAAGAATTTTTACCTTTTTCATTATAAGTCTCCTGTATAAGTTTATCCGTTTATCGGAAATGAACGATTATTAAAAAAATCAGCGACAATCAGCAGAGGCACTCCTTTTCTGCAATGAAAAACTTCCCAAACAGAGCAGATGCTTTCACCCATTGCTCCGGATTGATGCAGTAACGGACTTTCGGCGGATTAATTTCGCCCTGAATCAAGCCGGCTTCCATGAGAGCTTTAAGGTGCTGTGAAATGGTTGACTGCGCCATTGGAATAAGCTCTGTCAGCTCTCCGGTAAAACAACACCTGTGCGACGCAAGCAGTTTCAAAATTTTAAGTCGCACCGGATGACTGAGTGCCTTGGCTATCAACGCCATCGACTCTTCATCGACACTGTACTCAATGACTGACAAAGTCCTCTGCATCATTCCCCTTTTTAGTTCATCGTAAATATACGATTATTAATTCATAAAAGGCAACAGGCAAAAAAAAGCTGCCAAATTTCAGTAACGCAGGGAAAATCGTTATTCTTTAAATCACATAACGAAAACCAGACTTCGTTATCATCGCATCTCAAATACAGAGATAAACCACATCAATGTACTATCCCCAAGGATCAGATGCGTTCTTTTGTTAAATAATTAAGGTTTTATATAATAAAAAACTTAATTATTAACTATAATAACCTGATTAACAAAAGAACAAAAGAATAGTATAAACACCATAATGCTGTATCAACTACCTGACCGTGCTATTGAGCGGTTTATCGAAGAGGATGTGCCTTTCGGGGATCTAACCACATCACTGCTTGGCATCGGCTCTCTGAAAGGAGAAATAACGTTTACAACCCGTCACCGAACGGTTCTTTGCTGCACCGAAGAGGCTGCGCGTGTGCTCGAGCAGTGCGGGGCAACTGTGACAAACCGTCTCGCAAGCGGTTCAGTGGTTGAGGCCGGGGTTACCATTCTTACCGCGACCGGACCTGCGGGCAGCCTTCATGCGGGATGGAAAGTTGCCATGAACCTGCTGGAATATGCTTCAGGCATTGCTACAAGAACCCGAACAATAGTAACCCGGGCCAGGGAAATCAATCCGAGAATCAGTGTTGTGTCAACCAGGAAGTCGTTTCCCGGAACAAAAAAAATTGCACTGAAAGCAATCATGGCTGGCGGAGCTCTCCCGCACAGGGTTGGCCTTTCAGATTCAATACTTGTATTCAAGCAGCATACTGCATTTATGGGTGGACTGGACAGCTTTCTGGAAACCTTTGCAGAACTGAAAGCTAAAGCACCTGAACATACCATAATTGTAGAAGCCGAAAGTGCCGGGGAAGCCTTGAAGATTGCTCGGGCAGGGGTTGACGTTGTACAGGTTGACAAGCTTACGCCAGATGAACTCTCAAGACTTGTTCAGGAGATCCGACTGGCAAGGCCTGCCATTACAATTTCGGCCGCTGGAGGCATCAATGCTGAAAATGCGGCTGCCTATGCTGAAACCGGTGTCGATATACTGGTACTCTCTTCTGTCTATTTCGGGAAACCTGCGGATATCGGGGTCATTATTCACCCTTGTCCAGGCGCTGAAGAGCTGTTGGAGTGATGATGCTTCCACCGGAAGATATAACGGCAATAGGGCTCTCCCTTAAAGTTGCCCTGACCGCAACCGCCCTTGCTTTACCTTTCGGCTTTGCTGTTGCCTGGCTGATTGTTTTCAAGCCTTTGAAGGGAAAAGTATTTCTCGAAGTTCTCATTAATCTTCCGCTGACCCTGCCCCCGGTGGTCATAGGCTATTTTCTTCTGCTGCTGCTCGGTAAAAACGGCTGGCTGGGTAAGTTGCTGACAGCTTCGGGAATAGAAATAATTTTTACATGGAAAGCTGCTGTGATTGCCTCTGCTGTGGTTGGGTTTCCACTGCTGGTGCGTTCAATACGTCTTGGAATGGAGTCAATCGACCAGCAGCTTATCGAGGCATCACGCAGCCTTGGCGCATCATGGTTTGACTCCCTCGCAACAATCGTTTTACCTCTTTCCCTGAGAGGCATTCTTGCCGGTTCATCGCTGATGTTTGCCAGAAGTCTGGGTGAATTCGGAGCGACAATCATTGTTGCCGGCAATATTCCGGGGATAACACAAACCATCCCGTTGGCGATTTATGATTATGCCAGTTCACCTTCAAGCAGTACGATGGCCCTTTCGCTCTGCATAGTCTCGGTAGTTATTTCAGTTGCCGTACTTTTTCTGCATGAAATACTCGCCAGACACCTGGACAGGAGCAGTGGACTATGAAGCTGCATATAGATGTGGAAAAAAAAATGGGCGATTTTTCCCTGCAGGTTAACGCTGATATTTCCGGTGAAAGGGTCGGAATTTTCGGGCAATCAGGTAGCGGGAAATCAACCCTTGTCCATCTTGTTTCAGGGATGCTTCAGCCGGATAGCGGTGAAATTTTTCTTGATGGCGATTGCCTGTTCAGCAGCAGGAAAGGCATTAATCTTTCGCCTGAAAAGCGGCGCATTGCTCTTGTTTTTCAACATGCAATGCTTTTCCCGCACCTTAGCGTTAAAACAAATCTTTTCTATGGATATAAACGATGCCGTGCTGAAAACAAACGGATCAGACCGGAAGCACTTATTGATCTCCTTAAACTGCAACCTCTCCTGGAGCGCAGGGTAAAACATCTTTCAGGTGGTGAAAAACAACGTGTCGCTCTTGGCCGGGCTGTTCTTGCCAACCCGCGTCTCCTTGTTATGGATGAACCTCTTGCCGCTCTTGATGACACACTCAGATTCCAGATTATTCCCTATCTCGTAAGTGCAGGCGAAGAGTTTAAAGTCCCCTACCTCTTTATATCGCATTCACTGACAGAGATGCAGCTGATGACAGAAACGGTGCTTGTTGTAGATAAGGGCCGGGTGGTTGAAGAAACAACTCCTGAGCAGCTGGCTCGCCAGAGAATGGCACAAAGCCAGAATGGCTATCTGAATTTTTTACGGCTCACTGCCCCTCTGCTTCAGAACGGTTTATTTGCCTATCCATGGGGAGAGAATACCCTCTTTATTTCAGATGGAAAAGCGAATACAGAATCGATGTTTGAACTCTCTTCACGCGAAATTATCCTCTTCAAAAGGCATCCGGAAGCAATCAGTGCCCGTAACCTGCTGGATTGCACGGTTACGGAAATGTTCGATTCAGATGGAAGAGTCGGCATTGTTCTCGCTACGCATGGCGAAAAACTCATAGCAGAAATTGTCCGCCCTGCCGCTGAGGAGCTGAACATCACGACAGGCTCCACTCTTTTTGCTGCCATCAAAGCCTCTTCGTTCAGAAGACTTGGCTGAGGGAGATGGCAATGAAAACTTCGGTCAACTTTTTATCCTTGATTTCCGTTTATTATTGTTCACTAAACTTTGACTTTACACGATAGTAATCGTTATCACCATGGCGCTTTCAGGCAAAAAAGTTTGTTTCATGACTGGAGCTACCGGTATCTTGGGGGGTGAAATTGCACTTTCGGTTGCAGGCCAAGGCTATACGGTTTTTTTTACCTACAACTCTTCAGAAGAAAAGGCTGCCAAAACCCTTGAAAAAATTCGCTGGATAAGCCCTGAATCGCGGATGGTACGTTGCGATGTTTCAAAACGCAGTGCTATTGCCGGCGCTTTTGCAGCATTCCGACAACACTTTGATCGTCTTGATCTTCTGATAGCCAGTGCATCAAATTTTTACACTACTCCCCTGCTGGACGTTACCGAAGAGGAGTGGGACAATCTGGTTGATACTAATTTGAAGGGAACATTCTTTACCATGCAGGAAGCGGTAAAGATTATGCAGAAACAGTCGTTCATAGCCCGAATCATTACCATAACCGATATTTCCGCAAATCTTGTCTGGAGAAACTTTGCTCCCTATACGGTTTCCAAGGCAGGGATCCAGCATCTGACAAAAATCTTTGCCAAAACGTGTGCTCCCGGTATTCTTGTAAATTCCATTGCGCCTGGAGCGGTTACGATCAATCCTGAAAAAGAGATGGACTCGGAGGAAGAGATGATCAAAAAAATACCGCTCAAGCGTCTGGGCGACCCGCTGGATATCATTAAAACCATTACGTTTCTTCTTGAAAGCGACTATATCACCGGTCAGGTTATCAGTGTTGACGGGGGGAGGCTTCTTCAGTAAGAGAGGGCGATGGAAAAGACCATTTTGTTTTTATATATTGTTTTTAAATCGGTTTAAAGAAACTCGTCATAATCCCTGAAACTATTATGGAACAGAAAGTCCCGGTTATCATTCACGACCATGCTCCCGTGAATCCGGTTAAGGAGCCGCAGAGCGAGACCTTCATTCCGGAACAGGTCAAAGAAATAAGTGAAACCCTCTCGGAAGCTTTTTTGCGTTTCAAAGAGAGCGAGTCGTATGAGCTTTTCTTAAAAAGTGGAGATAAAGCAAAAGAGTTCATCGTAAAAAACCCTGTTCAGGCATTACTCTACACACTCGGTGCAGGTGCCTTTTTCGGATTTTTGTTGAGAAAAAAGCGTTAACAGTCATTTATTGACGACCCTATGATGAACCGCCCGAAAGAAAAGGTTCCGCCTCGACCGAATGAAGAAAGCAAACACACCGGAATCCATAAAATCCTTGATGATACAGTAACGTCTACCTATCAAGACGTTATAGCAATAATAGAAGCAAAAATCGAGCTGGTCAAGATTGAGTTGACTGAAAAGATTTCGCTTGTTTCTGCGGTTGTGATTCTTGGCGTTATACTGATTATCGGCATTGCCTACCTTATCACAACCTTTGCATTGCTCACAGGAGAGCTGCTCGGGCATCCTTTTCTCGGCTATTTTATCGTAAGCCTTATTTTTCTTTCATGCTTTGTGTTCTTCACGAAACTCAAACCCTTGCTTCTGAAGGAGCTGCTTCAAAAAATTTTCTTATCGGTCAATGACTACAAAAAATGAGCCTTTAAACGGCATTCAGGCAAGAATAGAGGAGCTGCAGAACACCATCGCCGAAAAAGAAGATCAGATCAGGTCGAGAGCTCTGCATCTATCCGACAGTATTAAAGAGGAACTTGCACCAATGCAGATTGTCAAAAAATACCCATTTCAGGCTGCCGGAATAACTTTTGTTACCGGTCTGGTATTAACCAGGACATTACGTGGAAGTAAACGGGCTCCGTCAACGGAACAATCAGACTGCTATTCTGTTCAACCACAGAGAAACAGTGCTCTCTATACCATCGGGCTTGATGTACTGCGATCCGCAAAGGATCTTGGATTCAGCTACCTTCAAAAATATATCGACAGCAAAATAAAGTAATCTGCCAAATCCCACCCCCCTTTCCCTGAACCTGTTCCCAATTCAGGGCTTCCATACGTCAACATGATTTTTATTACAGAAATTACTTACCTTGTTTGACAGGGTAATTGATTATTTCTGGCTCAATGGAAAGCAGGCCCTATCGATAGCATAGAGAGCTGGAGATTTCAAGGATGCTCTCAACCAGTTTAATTTTTCGGGGCTTTACATCCAGACTATGATCATCCAGCATAACCCTTCAGCAGTTCAAAGCAAAGAACACTTTTATGTCAACAGGCATGCCCGTGAACTTTTTCATCTGACTGATCCTGAATTTCTCGCTTTACCTGCCACTGGTCAGGACGGTTTTAAACAAGCTGAGAAACAGACCGCCATCATCAACGACTTCCTGATAAAGCGAAAAGGTGCCGAAGCAAAACCGGTTCTTCCGGCGCAGTTCAATGGCATGAAGCTGCTGCATGAACTGTTTCACTACATCATGACCTCATCCATAGCTGCCAGGCAGCCGACCCTTCTTGAAAACGCTTCTTTGAAATTTGAAACTGAAATTTCAGATAAGCACTCCAGAGAGTACCTGTCACGGTTTATCACGGCATTTCCTCCTGAGACCGTTTACGCAGGTTCTGAAACGCCTGTAACCTGGCTGAACAGGCTGGACAACAAAAAATATCTGCTTGAGGAATCATTCCTTGTCTGGCTTAATTCGCAAAATCCAGCTCTTGATCAGTTTTCCGACCTCTTGACTGATCAGAACGTGATGAATGAAGAGGCATACCAGAAATTGATTCTGACCATGCAGACCTCAATGAAGGCTATGGGACCGATAGGAGCCGGAAACAGTGACCTTATGGAACTGCTTACCGAGCCAATACGCCACGCTCCATCATCAATCCTTGATCAGCTCCGTTATATCCAGCTGAAATGGTCGGACCTGCTGGCCGAGTCTCCTCTCTGGTCATTGCTTCCCGCGGCTATTGATCTGATTGAGGATGAGGACAAGTACCTGTTTTTCGAAAAAATCGCTCAAAGAGAGGAGGCTGGTAAAGAGGGACACTTTTTTGAAAAAGAGGCCCAAATACCGAGTTACACCTCTTCTGATGATGACTCTCCAGCTAATTACTCCACTGACTCATCATGGATGCCGGAAGTGGTCATGCTGGCTAAAAGCACCTACGTCTGGCTCGACCAGCTCAGCAAACTTTACCGGCATCCGATCAACCGCCTGCAGGATATTCCCGATGCCGAACTGGACAAAATGGCTGATCGTGGTTTTACGGCTTTATGGCTGATCGGGATCTGGCAACGAAGCTACGCCTCACAAAAAATCAAACAGCTCCAGGGTAACCCTGAAGCCAAAGCATCGGCGTATGCTCTCGAAAAATATGATATATCTGAAGATATAGGCGGCTATGAGGGTTATGAGAACCTCAGGCAAAGAACCATGATTCGAGGAATCCGTCTTGCAAGTGATATGGTGCCGAACCATACAGGCATGGATTCAGAATTGGTACGACACAGCCCTGAGTGGTTTCTTTCCACCGATACACCTCCGTATTATAATTATTCCTACAACGGCCCGAACCTGAGCAGTGACTCCCGCTACGGCATTTACCTTGAAGATGGCTACTGGAACCGTTCTGATGCCGCGGTGACCTTTAAACGGGTTGACTACCTCACGGGCGACACGCGGTATATCTATCATGGCAATGACGGCACCATCATGCCTTGGAACGATACTGCTCAGCTGAACTTTCTCAGTCCTGAAGTGCGTGAAGGGGTCATTCAACAGATCCTGCATGTCGCAAGGATGTTTCCCATCATCCGTTTTGATGCTGCCATGGTGCTGGCTAAACGGCACATTCAACGACTCTGGTTTCCCCTCCACGGCCAGAGCTCTGGCGTCCCTTCACGCTCATCATGCGCGATGAGTATGGCTGAATTCGATGCCGCCATTCCTGAGGAGTTCTGGCGTGAAGTGGTTGACCGGATTCAACGGGAAGTGCCGGATACCCTGTTGCTGGCTGAAGCATTCTGGATGCTTGAAGGGTATTTTGTCCGAACGCTTGGAATGCACCGCGTCTATAACAGTGCGTTCATGCACATGCTGAAAAAAGAGGATAATGCCGAGTACCGGTATCTGATCAAAAACACCCTTGAGTTTGACGCTGAAATCCTCAAGCGGTATGTCAACTTCATGAATAACCCTGATGAAGATACTGCCATTGCCCAGTTCGGAAGGGGAGATAAATATTTTGGTGTCTGCATGATGATGCTGACCATGCCGGGGCTTCCAATGTTCGGCCACGGACAGGTTGAGGGTTTCACAGAAAAATACGGGATGGAATACGCCAGGGCCTATTATGATGAACAGCCTGACGAAAACCTCGTTTCGCGACACTACCGCGAGATTTTTCCCATCATGAAAAAGCGTCCGCTGTTTGCAGAGGTACGTAACTTTCTTCTTTATGATGTCTATTCTCCGGAAGGCAGTGTCAATGAAAATATTTTTGCCTATTCAAACCGTCTCGGCGACGATAAAGCTCTTGTAGTTTTTAACAACCGTTTTGAACAGGCAAGCGGATGGATTAAAACCTCGGTTGGCTACCGCCAGAACGATGAAATACGCCAGAGTTCACTGATTGACGGGCTCAACCTGAGTCACGAGGATGGCACCTTTGTTATTTTCAGGGATCATGCCAGTGGCATGGAGTTTATCCGTTCTAACAGAGAAATTGCAGAGAGCGGAATCATGGTTGCGCTGGATGGCTACAAGTACAATGTTTTCCTTGATTTCAGAGAAGTCCGTCCATCAAGACTCCGCCCTTATGACCGGCTTGCCCGAGAACTCAACGGTCGGGGAACAGAATCAATAGAAGAGGCTGTGCTTACCATGAGCCTCGCGCCAATACACCTCCTTGTGACAGCATTTCTCTCTTCTGAACAGCTTATGCCTTCGCCAGATGAACTGCATGACGAAAACGAGGCACTCGCGTTTGAGCAATCAATTGCATTACTTCTTGAACGTGTTGCACTGCAGTTCAGTGAACTCTTGGACAAGCATCTAGAGGTCCCGGAAATTCTTGCATCACAGGCATCAGCACTCTACCGCAGGGCTGATGCCCTTGCTGAGCTGCTGCCAGGTCAGCCTGACTCCCGCAAACTTCAGACCGCCCTCGGCTTGAGCAGCCCAAGTAAAGCGGACTATTTCACGATTGTGCGGCACTGGATTGTGCTCTATACATTACAGCAGATGGTTGATGCAACTGTAGTTGAGAGCTCAAACATAATCGACAACTGGCTGATGCAGAAGGCACTGACCGCCATCTATCCGAAAAAGGGTATCACCGGCATTCCGGGCGACAACCTGCCAGACCTGCTTTGCTGCATGCTCAGTCACAAACCTGAGCTTACAACGGATGAACGCGAAGCACATCTCCACGCTCTTTTAAAGACGCTCTATGCTATAGAGAAAAAGCATCTCGGACGGATGCTGCAGTTCGATGAACGCCATCAGAAAATCTGGTTCCGTGAACACCGCTTCAGTGTACTGATGGCATGGCTTACCCTGCAGGAATTGCTGAAAGTGAAGCCGGTGGATCAGGAGAGTCCAGAAACAGTGATCGCTGCATGGGTTGAAGCTACTGAAACAATCGATATGCAGGCTTTCCTTGCGGGATATGAAATAGGAGAGTTAATCCAGCACCCTTTATCTATTAACTCTAAAGGTTATTCGGCACAATAACGCAAAAAAAACAAGAAAACAGCCCGATTTGAGACATAAAAAAAGCCGGAAATAACGCCGGCTTTAATGCTTAAAACTATTCAAAGCAATACTTTATTCCTCTCGGAGAATTACCGAAAACCTCGGCGCCAAGAAAACCATCTGCGTCAGCATAATGGGAATTTGCTCGTTTTGCAAGAGCATGAAAATCTTCCCCCATAACGCCCGCCATTGCTTTTTTGATATAAGGCTCTCCAGAGAAGAAGGTTGCGTATTTTGTGCGAAATAAACTAAGGCGCAAGCTACAGGAATGCAGTGCTTAAGAGAAGAAACTGTTAATATTTTGGCGATAAGGCTTGTTCGGTGGTATATTTTAAAGAATAGTGATACGAAATACTAAATGAGGGCAATTGAACCACGATGGCAGAGACAATAAGGTTTGCATATAGATCATCAGAAGACTATAAGCCATCATATGTAAATGGTGTACATGGTGGATTAAATGCAGCTGGTGATGTTATAGCGCATTTTTTTACAGAACAACGCTCTATAGATCAGGAAGAAGTATTCAATCTTTTGCCGAATGGTGAAATTGGAGATCCCATTATTACCACGTCAGCAAATGAACCGATTCAAGTGACCAGATTCATTCAGACCGGCCTTGTAATGAATCTTGAGACTGCAAAACAGGTCAGTGAATGGCTTGATGGACAGATTACTGCCTTAGAAGAAATAAATAAAGGTCTAAAATGAGTTACACAGAAAGCATACCTTCTAAACCGCGTGGAATAGGGCGAATTTACAGCGATTTTGGACATACAATAAAGCCGTTTGCGCAAAAACCTTTTATTACAGGAATTACTATGCTTATTTATACTGATGAATTTGAGCACCGACCTATAAATCCAAACGCTGAAACTATCGCAGCGATTGATGCAGCTCGACGCGGAGAGCTCTTTTCTTGTGATTCTATAGAAAGCTTGTTTAGAGATTTGGATGAGGAGGATTGAATATACCCGTTTATTTAAGCGTGATCTGCGTCGTGAAAAATCAGGACAGCACGGACCATATCTTCAAGATATATTGACCTACGTTACTGATATATTAATAGTTGATAAGACGTTACCTCGAAAATTTTGGGATCATCCCTTAAAGGGAGATTATAAAGATTGTAGAGATTGTCATCTTAAGCCGGATTTGGTTTTGATTTACAGAATAATCAATCATGATATCCTTGAACTTGTCCGAATCGGTTCTCATAGCGAGCTGGATCTTTGACGATCAGATCGTCATTGATCTGAGCAAACCCTCTTCCCCAATCTCCAATACCTGGCAGCCGCTAAAGTTTTACGCTTAAATTCAAAGTGCTGTCTTCTCTGTTGCCATACTATACAATTCAAAAGCCCGGATGAACCGGGCTTTTGAATTGTTGAAACAACTGTTTCAGTTACCAGCCATACTCTGCAAAAACACGATAGGTGTTAATGAGCAGGAAGGCGAGAACACCAAGACCTAACAAGGTAAAGATTGGACTTTTCTGTTCCTGTGAAGCCTTGCGATCAAGGAACGGTACCACTGCCCATACAAGTCCGCCGATAGTCAAAAGGATAATAGCGACAAGTTCGCCACCTTCAAACTTGAGATCTTTCAGCATCTGGAACTCTGCCCAGAAATACCATTCAGGCTTGATGCCGACAGGTGCAGGTGAAAGCGCATTGGCTTTAACGCCTATTCCCCATGGGTATACAGCTGCAAGATAAACAAGCAGGACAAAACCGATAATCCAGCCGATGCCGTCTTTAGCAAGAAAGGTCGGGAAGAACTTTTCGTACCCTTTGATCATGCCGGATTCCTTGTAGCCAATCGGTGCTGATGTACCCAGGATCTGAACAAGAGTCAGATGGAGTGAAAGCAACAGCAGGATAAGACCTGGAAGCAAAACAACGTGCAATGAGAACATACGGGTAAGTGTTTCACCACTGACGTCTTCACCACCACGAAGAAGACTGACAAGCAATGCACCACCGGGAAGAACTTTTGGAGTTTCGGTACCGACCTGGGTAGCAAAGAATGCCAGTTCGTTCCAGGGAAGAAGATATCCGGTAAATCCAAAACCGAGGGTCAGCACAAGAAGTACAAATCCACTCACCCACATAAGCTCACGGGGTTTGCGGTACGACTTCATAAAGAAGGTGCTGAACATGTGAATAAATGCCATCATCGCCATAAGGTTGGCCGACCATGCATGGATCTGGCGAATAAGCCAGCCAAAAGGGACCACTTTCTGGATAAAGACAAATGAAGCAAATGCAGCTGCTTCGGTAGGCTTGTAATACTGTAGAAGCAGTAAGCCGGTCACAATCTGGATAATGAAGAAGAAGAGTGCAAGACCGCCAAAGTAATACCAGAAAGAGAGGCGGTGTTTTGGAACTTCTTTTTTCTTCAGGTAATCGATTATCGGAATCACTGCATAGAAGCGTTCCTGGAACCAGGCACCGAGAGGACCTAAGCGGGAATCCTTGTAAGGATTCGAATCCGGACGGTCTACCGGTGGTTTAAAAACACCACTTTGCGATACTGCCGGTTTTGCAGCAGAAGGTGGTGGGGTTGTTGGTTTTGCAGCACCCGGAGTTGCCGGCTTGGCGGCACCCGGAGCAGCGGGTTTCGGCTTGGCGGGAATATTTCCTGCCGAAGCGTTCTTGTTGTTTTCAGCCATCTTTCCTGACTCCCTTGGTTTTCAAGAATTAAAGGTTAAGCTTTTGCGATAATAAGATTTTCCCCTTCAACCCTTACTTTGAAAGCGGCTAAAGGTAAAGGCTGCGGGCCGGAAATGATTTCTCCGGTCTGCTTGTACTTTGCTCCATGGCAGGGGCAGGCGATAAGATTCTGGGCATTATCCCAGTGTACAAGGCAACCAAGATGGGTACAGACTGCACTGCATGCTGTAAGCTTGCCGTTGTCGTTGACAACAAGAATTTTGTCCTTGTTGAACTGAAAAATCTTGAAGCCTTTCAGGGGAACTTCAGATGCTTTTCCCACAACCAGTTCCTTGACGCTTGTAGCAGTCTCTGTTGGAGGAATAATGTACTTGACGACAGGATAAAGTGTAGATATGGCTACAGCAGCGCCAATACCTCCTACAATTTTTCCGAGAAAACTGCGGCGCTCGAAATCAACTCCTTTAAGGCCCTCCTCCCGTGGCTTACCGCCGGGAACGGAACCGGATGAAGAGACTGGTGCACCTGCTCCAAGTGCGCCCAACCTTGACGGACTCTTGAAATTACCTTGTTGTGCCATTACGATCTATCTCCTTTTTAAAACTTTTTGTTATCAAATCAATAATGCAAGTACCTCCCGGCGGTTCAACGACAGCCACTCTCTTTCAGCTATGCCTGATTCTTTTCCTGAAGGTCAACCATTACGAAAGCAATGCAGCATAGCCTAAACAAACTGTGCAATTTATATTTTTTTTAACGATTAATCCAATCCAGAGAACTTTTAATATTATTATAGCTGTCATACATTGTGGATGACTTGCCGTCGCGCCATATACGGCTTCGGGTAAAAACCCTCATGATTCTTGACTGCAGGCGCTCTGGATTGAGAAATTCTGATATACCCGTGATACCCTCTATTTGCTTTCCGTCTATCTGCAATGACATACCGGATGCAAACCGAAGATAGAATGGCCCTGAATCCAGCACCTTGTTGTGATGAACCTTCAAACAAATATTCTCATACTGCAACTCAAGATCCCTGCTGTGGAGCGGCGAAAAAAAGCCTCGTCTGAAATTGCGTTCCATGAAATGCACCTTGTCCAGCACAGTCACTTTATCACTCATATTGTCGTGCAGAAGCAGCAGAACAAGGGGTTGAAAGGCGTTGTTGTTAAAAAACGTCACATAATAAATCAGGTCGACCTGCTCTGAAAAAGCCCTGCCCCAATACCAGCGGGCAAGATACTCCTGCATCGGCAAAGCTCCCACATTATGGTCATGATATCCAGTCGCGCTGACAGGAATGTGTCGAACAGCACCGCTGTTTTGATCAATAATGTCAATCATACCTTCAACAGCAGCCTTCGGCACACTTAACAGCCACTGGTGAAGGGGAACTCTGCCTGCATTGTTTTCATCCTTTTTTTCGTAGACAATCCTGCGGCAGGAGGAAAACAAAAAAGTTGCTTTTACAGCTTTTTGACGGGCAGGAAAGGCAAAATCGATAGCAAGAGCATACTCGTCTTTGACGACGTCGTACGTAAAGCGGTTTTTTTCAAACCTTACGCCGATATCAGATCGAGTGCTTTCGAAAAGTCCATTACTTCCCTCTTTTATAAAATTAACGATCTCACAACCGTTTTCGTACAACTGGAAACTAAACCCTGAGTAATTGGATGGCAGAGGAGCTTCTGGGGTTATTCGATTTTTCCATTGTTCATAATGATTGGTGTAGTATGGGGAAAATGGAAACCCTGAAAACCAGATAATTACAAAAGAAAAACCGCTGAGCTTGTCTTCAGCATCGAAATACCACCACTCATATGCTCCCGCCTGCTGTAAATCATGCCAGACTTCCTGATCACGCTCAGTCGTAATATTCATGCCTGCATTGGGTTATGTTCCAACACGGAAGCAGTGCTCGATGCTTTGCATGACATGTGATACCTTTGAAAAATGGAAAGCAGGAATAAAAGAGTGGACATGCATTGTATTGTCCGGGGCAACTTCGAGGAAACAGCCGTTACCGGGTGTGGACAGAGAGGGAATCGAACCCCCGACACAAGGATTTTCAGTCCTTTGCTCTACCAACTGAGCTACCTGTCCTTTTTCGTGAGGCAAAGTATAGGAATAAATCTTCTTTTTTCAAAAGGAAAAAAACCAAAAACAGGGGTAAGCACTTTTGTGCTTACCGTAATCATGTTCCCCGGTCAAGCCGGAACAGTGATTGTTTCAATACCTTTCTGTATACGCCTGAGCACGGTCTCCTTACCCAGCACCTCAAGCATATGATAAAGACTTGGGCCGAAACTTACTCCTGAAGTCAGTATTCTCAGCGGATGGATAAGATAGGCTGCCTTAAGCCCTTTGGGAGCAACAAACTCTTTAAGACTGGCCTCAATATTTTCAGCACTGAACTCCTCAAGAGAGTCGAGCACTGCACTGAACTCACGAAGAAGAGCATTGGTATCAGCCGCCCAGCGCTTTTGAACAGCTTCTTCATCATAGGATGCAGGCTCGAAAAAGAAATATGACGAAAAGGTCACAAATTCATGCTCAAATCCAACGCGTTCCTTCATAAGATCAATAACCTGGCCAAGATATGCGTCCGATGTAATAACCTCACGTGGCATCAACGGCTCTTTCTTTTCAAGTTCACCCAGAAGAATCGGCTTGATGACATCAATAATTTTCTCAGGAGGACGGTTCTTTATATATTGTTTTTCAAGCCAGTTGAGCTTGTCAACATTAAAAACCGCGCCGGCTTTTCCGACCCTTTCGAGTGAAAACTTGTCGACAAGCTGCTGCATACTGTAAACCTCCTGCTCGCTGCCTTCACCTTCATTCCAGCCCAGCATGGCCACAAAATTCACAATAGCATCACAACTGTATCCCTTCCGGACATAATCCTCAACGGCAACGTCACCCTGCCTTTTGCTGAGTTTGGAGCGATCAGCATTAAGCAGAAGCGGAAGATGGGCAACCTTGGGAGGTTCCCAACCAAAAAATTCGTAGAGAAGAAGATGCTTCGGCATTGAGGGAAGCCACTCTTCACCTCTGATAATATGGGTAAACTCCATCAGATGGTCGTCAATAACACTGGCAAAATGATAGGTTGGAAACCCATCGGATTTCATCAGCACCTGGTCGTCAATTGTCGCAGAATCAAACTCTACAGGGCCCCTGATAATATCTTCAAACCAGACAGAAACATAATCGGGCACTTTCATGCGGATGACATAGGGCGATCCCTCATCCAGCTTTTTTTTGATCTGACCGGGTGGCATGGAACCACCCATCTCTTCAGGAAGCCATTTGCGGTTGTATTTCGGCTGCAGTCCCTGCTTTATCTGAAGCTGCCGGTTTTCTTCCAGCTCTTCATGGGTTGCAAAGCAGTAGTAGGCGTGATTATCGTCAAGCAGCTGCTGGCAATATCTGGCATAGATGTCAAGCCGTTCAGACTGAACATAGGGCCCGAAATCACCTCCATGTTCCGGACTTTCATCAGCAATGATTCCTGCCCATTCAAGGGTTTTGATAAGATCTTTCTGCGCTCCCTCTACTTTCCTGGTTTGATCGGTATCTTCAATACGTATAACGAAAACTCCATTCATTTTCTTTGCGAACAGGTAGTTATACAGTGCGGTTCTCAGCCCGCCTACGTGTAAATATCCTGTTGGAGAAGGTGCAAACCTGGTTCTAACCCTTTTACCAACCATAATGAGCGTTGTACTTTATTATTGACACAGAACTATTGCAAGTGCAATGAATTTAAGAAAAACTCACCGCTTTTGGATACACAAGATAACAGTTTAACCAGAAAATCTTGAGCCCGCAGGAATAATGGATATAACTTTCTGCTCCATCATCCCATCGCACATAAACTTTTTGTTTTCGATTGCAGTTCTACTTTTAATTACTTTAAATGTAGTAAGTTACATTTTACGTCACCACTCAAGAGATGTTATGCCTGAAAATCCCTTCAAAAAGCCAGGGAAAGATAGTTCCCGAAATATATTCAAGCCGGTGAAAGACGATGAAGAAAAGGGTGGATGGTTTCAGGGAACAGGAGAACGCCCGCAGGCGAAATTTCCCCGGTTCATTTTTTTTATGATGGTTGCCCTGTTGATGCTTTTTGTTTTTCAACGTTTTTTTGCAACTCCCGGCAACCCGGAAATAAGCTATAACGATTATAAATCGCTTCTTTCCCAAACTCTTGTTACTGAAATAACGGTTAAGACATTTGAGGATAAATCAGCCATTCTGAATGGAAAACTTAAAACTGTTACTCCGCTCGCTCTGATCAACAATACCAGCCTTCAGTCTGACAAGTTTGCGGTCAGAATCCCGTCATTCAGCCTGGAGCAGGCTGACATCCTTGCAGAAAAAGGAATCCGTATCAAAGTTGAGGAGGGCACCAGCCCTTTTAATACCTTTTTAGTACTGTTCGCCCCCTGGATTATTTTCGGGATTATTTATTTTTTTCTTTTCAGGCGAATGAATGGTCAAAACAGCGGGCAGGCAAAAAATATTTTCAGCTTCAGCAAAAGCCGTGCAAAGCTTGTCAGTGAATTTGAGGTTAAAACAACCTTTAAGGATGTCGCAGGCGTTGATGAGGCGATTGAAGAACTGCAGGAAACTGTCGAATTCCTGACTAATCCTGAAAAATTCCAGAAAATCGGTGGAAAAATCCCTAAAGGGGTTCTGCTTCTCGGCCCTCCCGGTACTGGTAAAACTCTTCTGGCGAAAGCTATTGCAGGCGAAGCCAAAGTTCCTTTTTTCTCAATATCCGGGGCTGATTTCGTTGAGATGTTTGTTGGCGTTGGAGCAGCAAGAGTAAGGGATCTGTTTGAGCAGGCAAAGAAAAATTCACCTTGCATTGTTTTTATTGATGAAATTGATGCGGTTGGCCGCAGTCGGGGAGCGGGCCTTGGCGGAGGGCATGATGAACGGGAGCAGACCTTGAACCAGCTTCTTGTGGAGATGGATGGTTTTACAACAAGCGAGAATGTTATCCTTATTGCAGCAACAAATCGCCCTGATGTGCTTGATACCGCACTGCTCAGACCGGGCAGGTTTGATCGACAGATCACAATCGACAAACCTGATATACGGGGACGTGAAGCTATTTTAAAAATTCATACACGGAATACTCCCCTTGCAGAAAATGTCGATATAAACATTCTTGCAAAAAGCTCTCCGGGATTTTCAGGTGCCGACCTTGCGAACCTGGTCAATGAAGCAGCACTTCTGGCCGCTCGCACCGATCAGCCGCTTATTACTGCTGATAATTTCGAGCAGGCTCGCGATAAAATCCTTATGGGCCCGGAGAGAAGAAGCATGTTTATTTCTGATGAGCAGAAAAAACTGACAGCCTATCACGAAGCTGGTCATGTGCTGGTCTCAACATATACAAAGGGATCGGATCCGATCCATAAGGTTACGATTATCCCGAGAGGCAGAAGTCTGGGTCTTACGGCATACCTCCCTCTCGAAGACCGCTACACGCATAACAAGGAGTACCTGCTGGCAATGATTACCTATGCGCTTGGCGGCAGGGTTGCAGAAGATATTATATTTCATGAAACCAGTACAGGCGCTGCGAACGATATAGAAAAAGCTACAGATATTGCCCGCAGAATGGTGCGGCAATGGGGAATGAGCGAAACTCTCGGCCCGATCAATTACGGAGACAGCCACAAGGAGGTTTTTCTGGGAAAAGATTACTCCCATATACGCGAGTACAGCGAGGAAACAGCCCTTCAGATTGATATCGAGGTCCGAAATATTATTATGACCTGCATGGAGAATGCTAAAAGAATTCTCAACGAAAAAAGTTCGATTCTGCACCGGCTTGCGGGAGTGCTTATTGAAAAGGAGTCACTCAATGCAAACGAAATAAAAGCGATTATAGGTTACGAGCAGCCTCTTCCCGGCCTGGCAATTTCATAATGGGATTAACGGAGCTTTTGCCGATTTTATAGGAATTGTTGCTTTTCATTTGTGGTTTAACTAAATATAAGTCCTACAATAACCTAAGCTTTATGGAACCATGGGAAACACAACGACAAAAGCAGACCTGGTCAATGTAATTGCCCACAAAACAGGCTTGACAAAGAATGAAACAGAATCTATAGTTGACAGCTTGTTTGAGAGTATCATTGACTCTCTGAAAGCAGGAAAAAGAATTGAAATAAGAGGTTTCGGCTCATTCAATATCAGGTACAAAAATCTGCGTCAGGCAAGAAACCCGAGAACGGGAGAGAAAGTTATGGTCGATCCTAAAAACGTACCGACGTTTAAAATTTCAAAAGAGTTCAAGCTCGCCGTAAGTGAAAGTCTGAAACCCGGTGAACAATAGAACCCTTCATTGCTTCTTTACTCATGTAAAGAAGAGCCTCTCTATCAAAAAAGAAAACGGGATAAGAAGAAAGACCTGAGGCTTTGAAAATGAACCGGCAGCCATCGCTGCCGGTTCGTTACAAGTTGCTGCAATCAGCCGCATACTCATGTTTCTTTCCTACTCCCCTTCAAAGTCAGTAAGAGAGAAAACGCTGTACCCTTTATCACGAATTTTTTGTTCTCCACCAATGTCAGGCAGGTTAACGATAAACGCCATTTCAGAAACAATGCCGCCGACCTTTTCTACCAATGCCGCCGCGGCAAGAGCAGTTCCGCCGGTAGCGAGAAGATCGTCAACAAGAAGAACCTTCTGGCCCGCAACAAGTGCATCGACATGGATCTCAATTTTATCTGTACCATACTCAAGCTCGTACTCCTGTGACACTACATCAGCAGGCAGTTTGCCTGGTTTTCTAACTGGAACAAAGCCTTTGCCAAGCGTGTAAGCCAAGGCGCCGCCGATGATAAATCCTCGGGCCTCTATACCGACAATAACATCAAAATCGAGACCTTGAAGCAGGTAGTGCTGCGTCAGATTGTCAATTACCAGCCTGAAACCTACCGGATCCTTGATAAGGGTGGTAATATCACGAAAGAGGATCCCTTTTTTAGGATAGTCTGGAATCGAACGGATACGGGATTTAATAGGCATGGATGACAATAATTTAGTTGATGGTGCGGTAGAACAGATTACTGGAAATCAAGATAGCACTCTCCCTTTTAAATTCAAATCATCTCCTAACGACTCAATGAACACCGGCAATTCATTTCCTGTCAGAGTTTGCTGAACACCCTGATCGGTCTCAACCAGCACACGAAGATAGTTCGGCGTGTAACCGCTGCATTGCGCTATCCCTTTTGTTACCGGCCTGCTCGCCTCAAAAAGCACCATGCACTCTTTCCCTGTATAGCGCTCTTTAAACTGATACTCCTTTTGACGGCCAAGTTCTATCAGTGCTGCATAACGCCTTGCAATCTCACCCGACTCAACCGGGGTTCGCTCATGGCTAGCCACTTGCCGGGCAAGAGGGGTACCTGGCCTTACGGAACAGCTGAATACATGAAGATATGCCAGAGGGAGTTCCTCAAGGAAACGATACATCTGCCAAAAATCATCCACGGTTTCTCCCGGATAGCCAACGATCACATCTGTTCCGATGGCACAATCGGCAATTCGTTCGACTGCATTTTTCACCCGTGAACTGTACATGGCAGTATCATAACGGCGGCGCATTGCCTTGAGAACATTGTCCGATCCGCTCTGGAGAGGAATATGAAAATGAGGAACTATTTTTTCTGATCCTGCAACAAGAGAAATCAACTCATCATCAATACAGTCCGGCTCTATCGAACTGATACGGATACGGCTGACGTTGACATCCTCAAGCTTCAGCAGGAGATCACCAAGCACCTTCCCCTCATAACGATAATCGCCTATATTAACTCCGGTCAGAACAATTTCCCGATATCCTGATGAAGCCATGATGTGGGCCCGCTCAACAATTCGAGCCACAGGAAGCGATCGCGACCCTCCCCTTGCTATCGGAATCGTGCAATATGCGCAACCATAGTCGCAGCCATCCTGTATTTTTAAAAACGCACGGGTCCGGTCAGAACTCTCCGCCGCCGGTAAAGAATATCCTGGATAGACCTCACGAAAAGTATCGGCCTGAGAGACCTTGACAAAAGGAGAGACAATCGTTCCTGAACTGATATCGTTGTAAGATTGAATATTGAATTTATCGTTGCTGCCAAGAATGGCGTCTACACCCTCAATTGAAGCAAGAACTTCCGGATTCAACTGTGAATAACATCCAATAACTGCAATCCGGCTTGCAGGATTTTTTCTTATGATTCCCCTGATTTTCTGACGGCTTTTCTTTTCAGCCTGTTTTGTTACTGCACAGGTATGCACAATAATAAGATCAGCTCCCTCTTCTATTGACCGCAACTCCCACCCCTGTTGACATAAATCATCAAGAATAGAAGAGGTTTCAGCATAATTCAGTTTACACCCAAGGGTTACTGCAGCAACCCGCTTATGTATATGATCGGTCATATCTCTATTTTTCCTGCATTGTACTACGTCGAAAGCGTCAATCTTTATAGAAAGAGTTCCCCGCCTTTTTCTTTATCATGTAAGACAGTAATTTTGTATAGTCTCTTTTCAGAAGATTGAATTTTCTCATAAAAAGTTATATGAACTCCTCTCCTTTCTCTTGCGGTTTCGCAATAATTATAGGCCCGCCAAATGCCGGCAAGTCGACCCTGCTCAACGAGATCCTCGACTATAAACTTTCAATTGTAACACCTAAGCCGCAAACAACAAGGAAAAAAATCACAGGAATATATCACAACGATACCTGTCAGATAATTTTTCTCGATACACCGGGCATCATGAAGCCTCAGCAGCAACTTCATGAATCCATGCTTGAAATTATCAGAACTACCCTGAAAGATGCTGATATCGTTATTGCCCTGCTCCCTTTTTCAGGAAAAAAAGATCTGTTTGACCGGGAATTCGCTGAAGAACTGTTCAATGACTGGCTGAAACCCTCTGGAAAGCGGGTTATTGCAGTGCTCAATAAATGCGATCTGGTAACCCCCGCCCGTCAGCTCGAAGCTGAAGAGATTGTCAAAAGCACATGGAATCCGGCTGCAGTCCTCTCTGTTTCAGCATTGAAATCGAGTAACCTCCCGCAGCTTATCGAAACTATCCGTCCTTTTTTGCCTCTTCATTATCCTTTATATCCGGAAGATACACTCAGTACCGCTCCAGAGCGGTTTTTTGTCAGTGAAATCATCCGTGAAAAGATATTTCTGCTCTACGGCCGTGAAGTTCCCTATTCAACCGAAGTAGTCATTGATGAATTCAAGGAGCAGCATGAAGCCGACCCGACAAGAAAGGATCTTATCCGCTGCTCGGTCATCGTTGAGCGTGAAACCCAGAAGCAGATCCTTATTGGACACAAGGGAGTTGCTTTGAAAAAACTTGGTCAGACTGCAAGAAAAGATATAGAGGAGATGCTGGGACGTCCGGTATTTCTTGAACTCTTTATAAAAGTCCGGCCGGATTGGAGAAAGAAAAACAACCTGCTGAAAAGTTACGGCTATTAATCAACCACACCATTCTGAATGGACATAAAAAAAGCCTTCCCTGTTATAGAGAAGGCTTTTTTTATTGAGTGTATACCGAAAGAGAAAAGTTACTTCTCCGCCGGCTTCAGTTCGCTACTCTTTCTGTCACCCGATTTAACAGGAGGTTCAAGTTCAGCGGAAGCTGCCTCGATCTCCTTTTTCTCATTGGGATGAGCCAGCAGGTATGCTTCAATCTCTTCCTTGCTCTTGTCCTTGAAATATTCAAGGGCAGAAAGAATAATGCGTTTGTTTTCCTTATCGAATTCAATGACGCGAAGAGGAAGTTCATCACCAATCTTGAATGAAGAATGGATATCCTTTACGCCGCCCTGAAGAAGGTGCGATACAGGAACAAAACCATCGACATCTCCAGGAAGAATCACAATAACACCTTTTTCGATGATCTGTGAAATCTGACCAGGTGTTTCGGCTCCGACAGCATATTTCTGCTCAAACTCGTCCCATGGATCCTGATTGATCTGCTTGTGGCCAAGAGCAATACGGCGGGCATGAACGTCAAACTTGAGCACCTTGACTTCCAGCTCCTGGTTCTTTTTGACCAGCTCGCTTGGATGACGGATTTTCTTCGTCCATGACAGGTCTGAAATATGAACCAGACCGTCTACACCAGGCTCAAGCTCAACAAACACACCAAAATCAGTGATATTGCTGACGGTACCCTTATGCAGAGAGTTTTCAATGTATTTTTCTGAAAGCGCAATCCATGGATCTTCGTTGACACGCTTCATGGAAAGGGAGAGCTTGGTATGATCCTTGTCGATATTCAGGATCACACACTCAACTTCCTGGCCAAGGGTAACAAACTGACCCGGATGTTTGATATGCTGTGTCCAGCTCATTTCGGAAATATGAACAAGGCCTTCGATGCCCTTTTCGATTTCCACAAAAGCGCCGTAATCAGTAATGGAAACAACGCGACCTTGAGCTTTCGATCCAACAGGATACTTGATCTCGATATTTTCCCAAGGGTGAGACTCGAGCTGCTTCATGCCGAGAGAGACTCTCTTGGTATTTTCGTCAAAGCCGACAACAACAACCTTGATCGGCTGGTCAAGTTCAACAACCTCGGAAGGATGATTGATTCTGCCCCATGTGATATCGGTAATGTGAACAAGACCGTCAAGACCTCCAAGATCTACAAAGATACCGAAGTCGGTAATATTCTTGACCGTTCCTTCAAGTACCATACCAACCTTGATATTGTCAAGCATCTCTTCACGACGGGCGGCATACGCCTCTTCAAGGATGACTTTATGACTGACAACAATATTCTGGGTAACCGGATTGATTTTGACCACTCTGAAGTCCATAGTCTGACCGACAAGAGCGTCGAAATCGCGAACTGGTTTAACATCAATCTGTGAACCGGGAAGGAATGCTTCAACTCCGGACAGGGATACGGTCATACCGCCCTTGACACGATTGATAATCTTACCGTTGATGATCGTATCGTTTTCAATTGAATCATAGATTTTATCCCAGATTCTAAGGACATCTGCTTTCTTCTTTGAAAGAATAAGCTGCCCCATCTTGTCTTCGATGTTCTCAAGATAAACCTCAACGTCATCGCCGACATTGACTTCATCGTCGGCTCTGAATTCAAGCAGAGATACGATACCTTCAGATTTGAACCCGACATCAATCGTAACATCCTTGTTGGATATCGAGACAATGCGGCCCTTGATAATCTCATCTTCGGTAATTTCATTGAGCGTGCTTGAATAAAGCTGCTCCATCAATGCAAGCTCAGCGGGCTCGTAGTGCGCGAAAAACTTGAGTTTTTTTCTTGCTGGCCTTTCCTTGACCTTCTTGTCCTGTGTAGTAAATGCTTCTGCCATTAATTTTTTCCTTCCTCTCTTGTAGTTAGCCTGCCAGCCGCGAGAGATATCGGCATGGGGTTTAGGGTTAATAAAAAAAAAATTCTGTTCTCCGCCGGTTCCTGTTTACCGGCCATCCTTCTGTATATCCAACGCAAGATTATATACTATATCCACCTGGCGCTCTATTGTCAAATCCGATGTATCAATTTCGTGAGCTTCAACGTGTTTTTTCAACGGAGCATGTTCCCTTTCGGCATCCTCACGATCTCTTTTCCTGATTTCATCTTCAAGCTCGTCTAGATCAGGCAGTTCACCTCCATCGGGGCACTTTGCAATCAACTCGGCATATCGCCGTTTTGCTCTTTCCCGGGGCTCGGCAACAAGAAATATTTTCAGTTCGGCATCAGGGAAAACAACAGTCCCGATATCCCGTCCATCCATGACAACCCCGCGCTCGCGTCCAAGCTCCTGCTGCATCTCTCTGAGCCTGTCTCGAACCGGCTTGAGTGAACTGATAAAACTTACCTCACGACTTACCCTGTTATCCCTGATCTCGCTACTGACATCACTGCCGTTCAAAAAAACACGGTCGCCGTCAAAACGTATTGCAATATCCTTGATTAAATCGGAAACGCTCTCGGGAGAGCGTCGCAAATCATCGAGTAACCCCTGCTGCAGGGCTTTGAGAGTAACTGAACGATACATTGCACCAGTGTCGATATAGATATATCCCAGCTGCTGCGCCACTCTGCGGGCTGTTGTACTCTTTCCGGAAGCTGCCGGCCCGTCAATGGCAATGATGATACGCTTTTTCCCGATTTGCTTTTTCACACGCATTTTAATTAGACTCTCATTTTATAAAAAATATTTGCTTTTTCCAAACATATTGGTTACATGTTAAAACCCTTGTGTTTTAGTTATTCATATTTCAATATTTCTCTTTATGTCACTTCGCTGCGGCATCGTCGGATTGCCAAATGTTGGAAAGTCTACACTTTTCAATGCCATCACTGCAAAACAGGCTGAAGCTGCCAATTATCCTTTCTGTACCATAGAACCCAATGTCGGGACCGTCCTGGTGCCTGACGAGCGTATGCAGCAGATTGCTGATGTCGTTCATACACCGACCCTTGTTCCGGCAACGCTTGAAATCGTTGATATCGCAGGCCTTGTAAAAGGGGCAAGCAAGGGAGAAGGCCTGGGAAACCAGTTCCTGTCACATATCAGGGAGGTTGATGCGATTGTGCATGTCGTTCGATGTTTTGATGATGATAACATCATCCATGTCGAGGGCCGGATTGACCCTGCTGATGATATTGTCACTATTGAAACCGAGCTGATGCTGGCTGACCTGGACAGTATGGAACGCCGCATGGAACGCCTGAGAAAAAATGCTAAAAAAGAAAAAGAGCTGCTGCTGCAGCTTGATCTTGCAGAAAAAATAATCAGTGGACTCAGTGAAGGTATTCCTGCACGAAATATTGTTGAAACCGATGAGGAAAAAGCAATGGCCCGGCAGTTTTTCCTCTTATCGTCCAAACCCATTCTTTTTGCCGCCAATGTAGCAGAATCAGACCTTCCTGATGGAAACGACTACACAAAAAAGGTTGCTGAAGTTGCAGCAGCGACAGGCGCAAAAATGCTGATTATCAGCGCCCAGACGGAAGCCGATATAGCGGAACTGCCTGAAGAAGAGCGTCCGGAATTTCTCGAAAGCATAGGGCTCAGCATGTCGGGCCTCGACCGACTGATTAAAACAGCGTATGACTTGCTTGGACTGCAGACCTATTTTACAGCAGGAGAAAAAGAGGTTCACGCCTGGACAATACGCAAAGGCGCAGCTGCTCCAGAAGCCGCAGGAGCAATCCATTCTGATTTTGAAAAAGGGTTTATCCGGGCTGAAGTGATGTCATACCGCGATCTTATTGAGTTAGGTTCTGAACAGAAAGTCAAGGTAGCCGGAAAGCTCCGTTCAGAAGGTAAGGAGTATATTGTCAAAGACGGCGATGTCATTGTTTTCCGTTTTAATGTATAGCGTATAGCTTTTTAACCGTTGACAAGTTGTTCATTATTCAGACCGGCAATGATTCATAATGTTTCTTCTGACAGCCCAATCGGCATTTTTGATTCAGGAATTGGCGGACTGACTGTTGTCAAAGCGGTACAGGCAGCACTGCCCTCAGAACGGATTATCTATTTTGGCGATACTGCAAGGGTGCCTTACGGACCAAAGTCCCAGGTTACCATCAGGAAGTATGCATCTGACGACATTGCTATTCTCATGCGCTATAAGCCGAAAATGATCATTGTCGCATGCAATACCGTTTCGGCACTTGCTCTTGATGTGGTTGAGAAAGCATGCGGCGATATTCCCGTTATCGGAGTTTTAAAAGCTGGTGCCGAACTTGCAGTAAAGGCAACAAAAAATAACCGTATCGGTGTTATCGGCACCCAGGCGACAATCTCGTCAAATGCCTATGCCAGTGCAATTAAACTGCTTAATCAAGAGATAGAGGTCGTTTCAAAAGCCTGTCCCCTTTTTGTTCCGCTCGCTGAAGAGGGCTTTATCGATCACCCCGCAACAAAACTTATCGCGAAGGAATATCTTTCAGAAATCAGGCAACAGGCCATTGATACGCTTGTGCTTGGCTGTACACACTACCCGATTCTTCGCCGGGTCATTGAAGAAACAATCGGCGAAGGAATTCGTATCATCGACTCTGCTGAAGCGGTGGCACTGAGAACAAAACAACTCATGACGGAGTCGAAACTGCTTAACCCTGCCAGAAAAGCTTCTGCTCCGCACCTTCTGGTCAGCGATCTGCCTCAAAAGTTCAGCCTGCTCTATCAACTCTTCATGGGTTCAGAGCTGCCGGATGTTGAACTGGTGGAAGTGTAGCAACCCATGCTCTTCTTTTCGCTTTTGCCTTTTGTATCCATACTTGTTACTTTCATTCTCGATTGGTGATTTTTGATTTTTGACTTAAACCGGTACAGCGTGAAAGTAAACCTCGACAGAACGTCGTCAGGATTCTGCATAGGAGTGCAGGGAACCATATTTGTTGCCGAAGAAAAACTTCAGACAGAGGGAGGATTATACTCTTTCGGCGATGTTGTCCATAATGAGGTCGAGGTGAAACGACTGGAAGCCTTAGGTCTTGTAACCGTTGACGAAGCAGGCTTTAAAAAGCTCAAAAATGCCCAGGTGCTTATCCGGGCACATGGAGAACCGCCTTCGACGTACAGAATCGCCAGGGAAAACAATCTCGCCATTACCGACACAACCTGTCCAGTTGTATCCCGACTTCAGAGAACAACCAGAATGCTCTATAAGCTGGGCTACCAGATCGTTATCTACGGTAAACATACCCACCCGGAGGTTATCGGCATCAACGGACAATGCGATAATTCCGCTGTCATTATCAAACATCCCGACCTCAGCGACCCCGAAGAGATACGCGCGCTTGACCCGGCAAAAAAAACAGCGCTTATTTCCCAGACAACCATGGATATTCCGGGGTTTTATGAGCTTAAGGAAAATCTTGAACACTATTTCGCGCCGGCCGGCGCAGGGAAACCGGCTCCATGGATGGCAATCCGTGATATTGACATTACTGCGGATATGACCCGGGTGCTTCCCATGCCGCAGCATGTGTTCAAAGATACCATTTGCCGGCAGGTATCGAGCAGAAACCAGAAACTCCATGACTTCTCTCTTGCCAATAACACGATCATCTTTGTAGCAGGGAAAAAAAGCTCAAACGGCCAGGTGCTTTTCAATATCTGTAAAGCGGCAAACCCCAACAGTTACTTTATTGAAGATATCGATGAACTTCAGGATACATGGTTCAGGAACAGTGAAGGCAAGACGGTGGACAATGTCGGCGTATGCGGTGCAACCTCAACGCCCATGTGGCTTCTTGAAAAAGTGGCCAGCTCTATTGAACAGAACTTTGGACAAACTTCATGAATTCACTCTCTCTTACCATCAACGGGCAACACGTTACGGCCTCACCCGATCTATCGATTCTTGAAGCTGCAACAAAAGCCGGCATTGAGATTCCTACCCTTTGCTTTCAGGATTCCCTTCACGAGACGGGTTCATGCTGGATGTGCATTGTGGAAATCAAGGGGAAAAACCGTTTTGTTCCAGCATGCCACACGCTCGTGTCGGAAGGCATGGACATTGAAACTGACAATGACACCCTGAACTCGATGAGAAGGCAAAGCCTTGAAAACATCCTTGAAGAACATAGCGGCGACTGCATGGGTCCCTGTGAGCTCTCTTGCCCTGCAGGTTGTGATATTCCAGACTTTATCACAGCAATTTCTCAACAAAATGACAAAGAGGCTCTCAAAATAATCAAGCAAACAATTCCTCTTCCAGGAATCCTCGGCAGAATCTGCCCGGCTCCCTGTGAAGACGAATGCAGAAGGCATGGCATAGATACGCCAGTTTCTATCTGTTCCCTGAAACGGTATGCCGCTGATAGAGACAGTGCAGAACCCGATCGGTTTATCCCTGAAATTGCCCTGAAAACAGGGAAAAAAGTCGCGGTTATAGGATCTGGACCCGCAGGGCTCAGCGCAGCTTACTTCCTTCTCCTCAATGGACATGCAGTAACAATTTTCGAATCCAGTGCTCAGGCCGGAGGTATGATGCGCTACGGAATTCCCCGCTTCAGACTTCCTGAAAATGTTATTGAGAGTGATATTGCAACCCTGCAGGATATGGGAGTTGAGTTCCGCTTCAACACAACATTCGGCAAACAGATCAATGCCGACACTCTGAAAAAGGAATATGATGCCCTGTTTCTTGCTGTAGGTGCTCAAGTTGCTTCACGCATGAACATTCCCGGTGAACATGAACCTGGAGTGATAAGCGGTATTGAGTTTCTTCGTAAAGCATCTTGCGGCACCGAGCAGCATCTCGGACAGCGTGTCATAGTAACAGGAGGAGGAGATACCGCCATTGATGCTGCAAGAACGGCGATTCGTCTTGGAGCATCAACAGTCACCATTCTTTATCGACGCTCAAAACATGAGATGCCGGCAAACCCTGCCGAAATTGAGGCAGCTCTTGCCGAAGGTATCACCCTCATTGATCACACAGCCCCTAAGGCAATCAGAACCGTCGACGGCTCACTTGAAATCACCGCAATGCGCATGCAGCCAGGCGAACCTGACAATACCGGGCGCCGCAAGCCGGTACCTCTAGAAGGTTCAGAGTTCACTGTAGCCGCCGACACGATTATATCTGCAATCGGACAACAGATTGACCCTGCTGCCGGACATGCCGCAGGAATAGGTATTGAGCAGGGTGGGAAACTTCAAGTACATCCTGAAACCCTGCAGTCCCTGGTACCATGGTTATTTGCCGGAGGAGACTGCGTAACCGGCACCAATATCGCAATCCGCGCTGTTGAGCAGGGAAAGCGGGCGGCTCATACCATCAACCTCTTTTTAAACGGCGACCTACCTGTTGCCGAGAAACATGCTTTCAACTCCTCTTTCGGCGCCCGAGACGAAGCTCCGCAGGCATTTTATGAGAGCAAACCACCCGCAGAAAGAGTCCCTATGCCTGAATTATCCCTTGAAAAACGATCAAAAAATTTCATGGAAGTTGCTTTAGGCTACAGCGAAGATTTTGCCCGCCAGGAAGCCCTGAGATGCCTGCAGTGCCGGTGCAACGCCATCACGGATTGCCGACTGAGAGAGCTTTCGAGTCGCTTTACTCCATTTAAAAAGGCAGAAAACCATGAACATACAGGCTTTTATAAAGCTGCAAAAGCCGACATAAGCATGGAAAGGGAAAAGTGCGTTGACTGCGGAATATGTGTCCGTATGCTCGAACAGTTAAATGGCCTTGCAGACCTGGACAGTGCCCTCATGACAGAAAGCTGTCCTACCGGGGCGATTTCGTTAACGGGGAGATAACAATAAATAGTTACTTTTTTGGTGATTTCAGGAAATCAAAAAAATGACCGAACAGAGTCGTGATGACATGCAATATGTTCTTGAACCAGAGACCAATATGTTGAAAAACTTCATGCGTGGCACCTCCTGTGAGCTGGAGATAGGCTGCATAAAGCACCAGAATAGCTGCTGTCACAAGAAATAATTGCATGACTCTTCTCAAAAAAGAGAAAAGGATTACGATCGCAATGATGGCCGCGATAACAAACAGTACTGGATGACCGACAAGGTAGGCAACAGCTTTTTCCATAGTTACATGATCATTGTTTAAAGAAATTCCTGCAAAATACCTGCGATTTTTTTTGAAGGAGAAGCGCTGGCAAGTTTATCTCGTGCTGCAAGCAACTCCCTGCGCATAGCTGCAGCCGCTTCAGGGTTATCAAGAATCATTCTGGCAGTCCGGTATATCTCCGCTCCGTTAGCCTCATGCTGGATAAGTTCAGGAACAACCCTCTCACTGCTCCCAAGTCCTTTAGCAACTATATTGGCCAGTGATATATTTTTCAGCTTTACAACGAGACGCCCTATCAGATAGTTTAGCATCCCCGTTTTATAGACAACAATCATCGGCACACCAAAACAAAGCGACTCAAGGGTTGCTGTTCCGGAGGTTACTAAAGCAAGATCGCTGTACTGCATGACCTCATAGGCAGAACACGTAACAAAGGAAAGATCCCTGTACTCGGTCAACAGATTATAACTGGAGTCCTCAAGATGCGGAGCACGACCGAAAAGAAATACCACTCGGTACTCCTTGCTCAATAGCCGGGCAGCTTTAAGCATTTCAGGCAGAATATGAGCTATCTCCTGCGGGCGACTTCCTGGAAGAAGCCCGATAAGCCTTATATCCGTTCCTATAGTATGCTTCTTTAAAAATAACTCTCTGGAAGGAAGAGCGAGTTCTGCAAGCTGTTCAATCACCGGGTGACCGACAAATTCCGCATGTATACCATGACGGCGAAAAAAATCAACCTCAAAATCAAAGATAACAAGCAGTCGGTCTACATCTCGCCTGATAGCCTTTACACGACCCTCTTTCCATGCCCAGACCTGGGGTGAGATATAAAAGATAACCGGAATGCCAAGCTCATGAAAAAACCGCGCCATCAGCAGGTTCATGCCCGGATAATCAACAAGCAAAGCCGCCTGGGGCTTTTCCCTTCGCACCGCTTCCTTGAGATCACGAATAACCCTTCGCAAAAATCCAGTATGCTTGAGCACATCAACAAACCCCATGATGCTCGTCTCGGAGCAATCATAAAGCAGGTCGGCACCAAGAGCCCGAAGTTTCTCACCGCCTATACCGAACACCTTGACATCAGGCCTTGCCTTCAAGAGTTCAGCAATCACTCCTGAGGCATGCATATCGCCTGAAACTTCACCAGCTAAAACAAAAAGCTTCTTTGCCATCAAAAAAGAGAGAAAATTGGATGAACGACAGGGAAACTGTATTTTGCCACAACAATGACTTTCTATGTTTCGATTTCCATTATATCAAAATCAATAAAGAATGCAAGTCAAATTCGGTACTGATGGATGGCGTGCGATTATAGCAAAAGACTATACCTATGATAACCTGAAACTGGCAGCACTGGCTTCTGCCCGTTACTTTCTCCAGCATCCAAACAGCGCAAAGGGTGTATGTGTAGGTTACGATACCCGCTTCATGTCAAAAGAGTTTGCTGAATATACCGCTGAACTCTTCTCATCACAGGGACTGAGGGTATTTCTTTCAGACAATTTTGTTTCAACTCCCGCTGTCTCTCTCTATACAAAAGCAAAGCAGCTTGCAGGGGGGATTGTCATTACTGCATCACACAATCCTGCCATATATAACGGCTTCAAGGTAAAGGCCTCCTATGGGGGGCCGGCTCACCCTGAGGTTATTGCGCAAATTGAGCAGATCCTTCCGCAAATTGATCCGCGAACCGCGGTTGTACCTGATACTAAACTGATCGAGCTGACCGATATAAAAGGTTTTTATCTAACCTATCTGAAAAGCAGCATTGATCTTCCGCTTATTCGCGAATCAAGAATAAAGATTGCCCATAACGCCATGTTCGGCGCCGGCCAGGATCTTATCACCAGCCTGTTTGATGAATCGATGCTCAGCTGTTACCACTGCAGCATCAACCCAGGTTTCGGGGGCATTAATCCCGAACCTATTCCTCAGTATATCGAAGAATTTATTGAGTTCTTTAAAGAGGTAGAGCCGGATGTCGCTATAATCAATGACGGAGATGCAGACAGAATAGGTATGCTCGATGAAACCGGCGCGTTTGTGGACTCCCACAAACTTTTTGCCATTATTCTCAAGGATCTTGTTGAACAGAAGCATCAAACCGGAGAAGTTGCAAAAACATTTGCCCTTACCGATGTTATTGACAAAATCTGCAAAAGGTATAATCTTGTCATGCATGAACTGCCGGTCGGATTCAAACACGTCAGCAAGCTCATGACGACCAACAACATCCTTATCGGAGGCGAAGAATCCGGCGGTATAGGCATTACCTCATTCCTGCCTGAACGCGATGGTGTTTATACAGGCCTGCTGATCCTTGAAATGATGACCCGCAGAAACAAAAAACTTTCAGAGCTGGTACAGGAACTCTACGATGAATACGGCTTTTTCTGCTATAACCGGCTCGATCTGCGCGTCAGCGACGAAATAAAACAGGCTATTATTGACCGCGCATCCACAGGCAGCCTTGAAAATATTGCCGGATATAAAATCCTGAAATTCAATAATCTTGATGGCTACAAATATCACTTTGAAGGTGGATGGATGCTGATACGACCTTCAGGAACAGAACCGATTCTGCGTCTTTATTGCGAAGCCGACTCACAGGAAAAGGTTGACAAGGTTCTTGCTTTTGCAGCAAAGCTAGCCTGATAAGCCATCGAGCAAAAAGTACTGAATGACGATTTTCCTGGATTTTCAATCAGGGAAATCGTCATTGAGCGTTTACCCTATTTATTTGTGCATACCTGCGCATGAATTTTAGTGTTCTGACGTCAAAACAGGTGAGCATTCCATGACGTTACCTGGGAGACAAGGCCAATTGTATGAGTTTATAGCTAATGCGGAAAAGACAGCAATAGTCAGCGCATTGAAAAATAGTGCATTGCAAAAATCAGGTATGGCATCGAAAGAAGAGTCGTTCAGGAGCCTTGTTGCCGAACACCAGGAAATGGTCATCAATACCTGCTACCGATTTGTCTTTAACCGGGAAGATGCTGAAGATCTTGCACAGGATGTATTTATTGAAGTGTTCCGATCATTTGAACAGTTCAGGGAGGAAGCAAAACTATCCACATGGATATACCGAATCGCCGTTACCAAGTCCCTTGACCACTTGCGCCGTTTGAAACGGAAAAAACGGTTCAGCTCATTAAAAAGAGTAATCGGCATTGAGGATCCGGCAGCGGACATTGCAGCTCCATATAGTGATAATCCTGCTGAAGCCTTAGCAGGAAATGAGCAGGCCCTGGTTTTACAGGAGGCTCTCGGCACTCTCCCCGACAGCCAGAAAACCGCGTTTCTGCTCAGCAAACAAGAGGGATTCAGTAATCAGGAAATCGCTGATATTCTCAAAACATCGGTATCAGCCGTTGAATCTCTTGTACACCGGGCAAAAAAAAACCTTCACGACAAGCTCTATACATACTACACACAGGAATGATTGCAATTGAAACCACAGGTTTTTCACCTGCCTGTCGTCAGATATAAAGAAACAGGAACCTATGATGAAACAGCAGAACAAAAACACCGAAGAAAAGGTCGCCAGAACCATGAAGTTGCTTGATGAAATGAAACCACTGGAGGTTAATCATTTTTTCAGAGTGCGGCTGATGCAGCGAATAGAGAGGGAGTTCGGTCTGGAGGCAAAGCCCTCAAATAGTGTTGCCAACAATCGCTTCACTTTTCGTCTGGCATTCTTTGCTCTGCTTATTGTTATAAATCTCGGCGCCACAGTACTCTCCGTTCAGAATAATAACCGGGGAACAACATCAGTGTCCGCCATTAGCGAAATGCTCGACAAACTAAGTGACGACTATACGAGTCAGGAGTTTGCTTACTACGACCAGCCTGCCACTTATGCGGCTGAAACAGCTCCAAATGGAAACCAGACGCCTTGAACGCTACCGTATATTGAGACGATAAATACTCGAATTGATTGATAATTGACCCACAATAAAAAAAGGAGATACGATGAAAAAAACCATGATGATAGTACTCATGTCAACCTCATTGCTTGGTTTTGGAGCTACTGCCTTTGCCGCGACTGATTACAGCCATGCAACTGACTCAGAACTTGCAGCTCTTCGAGGAAAAATGAGGAATGCGCCAATCGAAGATCGGATGGCTTACCGCCACGAATGGCAAAAAAGACTCTCTGAAATTGGACCGGATGACAGAATGCCATACATGAGAGAACCAGGAGGACAGGCAGGAACTTGGCAAAATTGCAGGAATTACTGGATGCAGGAACGCCTGGGCCTGAACGACAAACAAAGCATGCAAGTTCAGGAACTCCAGAAGAAACACTTCAACGCTATGATTGCAGAGAAAGAAAAACTCGTAACATTGAACCGCGAACTTCGAGAGGAATCGTTAAAACACAGTCCGAACACCAAAAAGATTGATGAAATCTCCGAAAAAATCGGCAGGCTGCATGCAACCCTGGCACACCTGAAAAGCACTTATCTGGCTGAACTTGCCTCTATTCTTTCACCTGCTCAAATCGAAAAAATGCAGGCTATAATGGGGCACTATCAGATGCGTGGAAACTTCGGCATGAGGGGAAACTGCAATATGAGGCCGTAAAGAAGAATGAGGTCCTTACAAATAAAATAAGCAGGCTCATCAAAAATGATGGCCTGCTTGAAATTATGGTTAATACTATGAACTTTTTTACTTCGAAACGCTTAATTACCGGCGCGCTTGTTCTTCTTGTTCTGCTGAATATATCACTGCTCAGTGCTCTGTGGATACAACACTCCCATAGATGGGAACCTTTACCCGGAGGAGGTCAGTTCAATCATGAAAACTTTTTAGCAAGACAGCTTGACCTCGATGAGTCACAGACCATAAGTTTCGAAAAACTGCGTCAGGATCATTTTCTCAAAGTCAGACCTGCAATGGAGGCCATTGCTCCACTAAAAAAACAACTTGTTGAAGAGTCGCTTAAGGATAATCCGGACACTAAAAAAATTGACTCTCTTGTTGCAGCCATGGGTCTCCATCAGGCAGCAATAGAACGGGAACTGGTCCTTCATTTTCATCAACTTTCCAAACTCTGCACACCTGAACAACAAGGCAAGTTGAAAGAAGTTCTTGAAAACATGGCAACACGGAGAATGCATCATGGAGGAAAAGGACGATGGGGTGAAACATCTCCAGCTGTCAGAAAAGATTAAAATCGTCACATTCAGGGGGGATCAGTTCCTCCTGAATTTATTCCCCACCTTAACGGCTACGAGCATTGCTTCTTCGCGGAAAAGCACCATCGCACATGCAAGATAGAGAGCAAGCATGGCTGCTTTTATGCCGATAACCGCTCCTGCCTGAAACAGTTCCGACCCAACAAAGGACTGAACCGACCCCAGCGCTATACCAGCTAAAAACAACAGAAAAAGTTTAAGCCAGTCATAGCGAACAGGAAAGACTTTCAGTGAATACCATGCCATCACAAGGCACATGACAACCGTACCGGCAACAATAGCATAAGCAGCACCATCCATACCTTGTAATGGAACAAGCCACCAGCAGAAGAGAGCTGTAACGGCTGCACCGGCAAACGTGACGACAGGCAGATATCGGGTATTACCTGTGATAAGAATCCCGGCAGAAAGATTGGTCGATACCATATCAAAAACATAACTCACAAAAATCCATGGCAATATGGAAAGCCCGATCCAGTAACGGGGAGGAAGGAGATAAAAACTGCCTGCATAGTGATAACGGACAAGATCAGGAACAAAATACGTAGCTGCAAGGGCAAGAAACATGGTAAAAAAGGTTGAAATGCTCAGCACATACTGAAACAACCTTTTCGCATCCGGGTCTTTTGCATGCTGCAGAAAAAAAGGCTGCCATGCAAAACGGAATACCTGAATAAAAAGCTGCAGTACAACCCCGAAAGCGGCAATCCTTCCATAAATACCCACAATATCAGATGGCTGATAGCCTTTCCCATAGATTATTTCTATCTGAGAAGCTGGTATGCGGATTAAAATGTTCCTGTCTATCAGATGAATCAATAGCCCGGCAATCCCTGTAGGCACATAAGGCAATCCTATCTGAAGCATTTCACGCAACTGCTTCGCTGAAAAGAAAATTCTGAACTGACTGAAAACAGGAATAACCAGCAACAGGCTGACCAGGGAACCAAACGCTTCAGCAATAAAAACCCCCGGCAGCCCAGTATGGAGAGGGACAATAAGAATAACGGCACTGACAACAACTGCGATCACCCCCACTACCCTGGCAATGGCAAATTGCAGCGCTTTTCTTTTAAGACGAAGTTCTGCAAATGGAATAACCAGCAGAGTGTCAATCCACAAAATAAGCGCAGCATAGCGGACAAACGTAAAATCTGTAGCCGATAACCCGATGAGTTCTGCAATAAGGGGTGCAAAAAACACTATGCCTAACGCAAACAACGTAGAAGTGACAAAAAGTGTAAGAAATGCCGTAGAAAACAGCTGCGTTTCATCCCTGTCTCGATGTGCCGAATCTGAAACCACTTTGAGGTATGAAGTCTCAAGACCATAGGAGAACAAAACGTTAGCCAGAGCAATGTTGGCATAGATAATGGTTTGCACACCATTATCAAACGTTGAAAGTTTATTGGCGTAGAGGGGAACCAGCAGATAATTCAGACTGCGAGCCAGTATGGTACTCGAACCGTAAATAACGGTATCTTTGAACAGAAGCTTTAACTTTGAAAGCATGCAACAAATAAAATCAGAAAAACTTAACCATTACCTTCAGAAGCCGTCCCTGTCATTGCAGAACCATTGGCAGCCGCCTTTTGCTTCCTTATCGCCTCCTGATCAATCTGGAATCTTCCATCTTTCTGAATAACAGGAATTCTTGAAATAACCTCCTTGAGATGGCGCTGGGCTTCCGCCTGCTGCTGCTTGAGTTTTTCAAGTTCATCACCATGCAGACCAACAGGATTATCCTTATCAATCAGTGAATCTTTAAAGGACTCTATTTCCAGGTTCTGCTCTCTTTTCATATACCCTATAAACTTGGAGAACAAAAAAATAAACAAGGAAAACACCGAAAGGGATAACGCCATAACGATAACCCAGCTCATCGAATCAAAATTCATTTCCGTAACGTTATGATTAGTAAACCAAATGGTAATTAACCAATTTAGCCGATATTACACTTTATAAAAAGAGTAACTGATTTTCTTTTCTTTATTGATGCACACTTTCATTACCAGACCATGAGTACCACATCCCCGAACCAGTACATTACTCAAACAGGAAAAGCAATTCTGGAACAGGAAGCTCTTGCCATTCAACAGATAGCCGAAAGGCTTGACGACAGTTTTTCCGATGCTGTCATGCTTCTGGCTGCATGTAAGGGAAAAATAATTATCTCCGGTATGGGTAAATCCGGTATTATCGCCCAGAAAATTGCCGCTACCATGTCGTCTACCGGTTCTACAGCCCTGTTTCTTCACCCTGCAGATGCGGCTCATGGAGATCTTGGTATTGTCAGCCAGGATGATGTTGTTATATGCCTCTCCAAAAGCGGCACCACGGAAGAACTTAACTTTATCATCCCTGCACTCAAGCAGATCGGTGCAACAATCATTGCCATGACCGGCAACAAACGATCATTTCTTGCCCTGAACGCCAACATTACCCTGGATACCGATATAGAAAAGGAAGCCTGTCCTTACGATCTTGCCCCGACAACATCCACAACAGCAATGCTGGCTATTGGAGATGCGCTCGCTATCTCGTTGATGCAGCAGAAAAATTTCACCCAGAGAGATTTTGCACTCACCCACCCCAAAGGATCACTCGGCCGCCGGCTGACCGTAAAAGTTACCGACATCATGGCAAAAGACAACGCAGTACCCCTCGTCAAAGAAAATGCCTCCGTTACAGACCTTATCCTGGAAATGACCTCGAAACGATACGGGGTAAGCGCCGTTGTCAATGAAGAAGGATGCTTGAGGGGCATATTTACCGATGGCGACCTTCGCCGTCTGGTTCAAAGCGGCAAAGAGTTTCTCACCCTCAGCGCTGGTTCAGTCATGACGGCAAACCCGAAAACCGTCTCTTCCAGCACCATGGCCAAAGAGTGTCTTGATATCCTCGAAACCTACCGCATCACGCAGCTCCTGGTCTGCGACAGTGAACAGCATCCGGTCGGCATGGTCCATATTCATGACCTGATAACCCTTGGCCTGTAAATTTACTTGCCCCAAGAGAGTTAATACGGCATCGTTCGCGATGAACATATGAAAAGCCAGGATATATATCTGAAGAAGGTATTGGTATGAGCTTTATTCTTTTACTTTTTTTGCATTTTCAGTGCCTTTTCGGTGATAATCTGTTCGACATTTGAGGAAATTGAGAGGCTGCGCATGAGATCAAGCAGGTTTTGTTCAACGTTGAGGTTCAGTTCGATTGACCGTCCACTCTGAAAGTCGGGGTTTGTACCCTTGAGCTGAATGGTAATGGCTGATTTTCCATCTGGCGCCATGTTGATTGAAGACAACAACTGTACATAAAGAAAATTTGACAGCGCTTCGTAGGTGGTTCGGAGACCCTGGTTTGCCGCAGCCCGTTCTTCAGGTGTGGTGACGTAAATGATCTGACCTGACTGTTCGGCAGTCATTCCTCCCTTGGTGATTTCAAACACCTCGTTTTTCATCTTTACGGGAATGCTTCCCCGGACGGTACCCGTTGCATAGAGCTTTTTTGTGCCCTGCAGGTCGAGCAGTTTCTGCAGCGGAATGTTGTCGAGCTGCAGCTCGGTTTCCCCCTCTTTTTTTTGCATATCGTAATCGATATGGTGGAGAGCGATTGAGCCTCCAAAAATTTCTGCGCTGAAATCCGAAAGAGAGACAATACCGGGATTCAGACGGTCATAGCCGAGTGAAAGGGTTCCTTTTGGTGAGAGAAGCAGCAGTTCGCCGCCTTCGGTTTTACGGAGAAGATTTTTCATGCTGAACCTGATGGTGGTGTTCCCGTTGAACAAACGGCTAAACACAAGGTCAGGCTCATTGAAAGTATAGTCGGCATCCGGCTTCTGCGGACCGAAAATGCGTTCGCTCGTCGATTGCCGTTTTGAAGGGGGTGCAACGGTAATGGTGCCGCCTCCGGAGGAGCGTAGATGTGCATTCCGGATGGAAAGTCCTTTTTGTTCAATGGTAAGTGGAATGGTTCCGCTCACCGTACCGTTGAGAGAACCCTTGAAATCGCCGTGCAGACGCACCCGGTCAAGTACCCTGATCTTGTCCAGCTTCAAGGTCAAGATGGTGGTATTCTCTGACTGGTCGAAGCTGACTGGTGTTGAAGTGACTGTTCCTCCGAGCAGTGTCGCCGAGAGATTGCTCATTGCAAGCCCTGAAAGCTTATTGCCACGGCTGCTGAGAGTTACCCTTGCGTTGAGTTTATTCAGCAGCTCCCCAACCCCCAGATCAAGTGAGAGCAATGGCTTTTTTTCTTTGGTGTAGGAGATTATTCTTGTGCCCTTTCCGGCAATAACGAGCGCATTACGCACGAGCACCGTAGAGTCCTGGAATTCGATGGGAATGAATCCGCTTACCCGACCGGTAGCTGAGGGTGTATTGATGCCCCCCCGGTTGAACCAGGGAAGTTCCGCAAGCGGTATTTCAGCAAGGCTGAGGGTGAATCGGGACTTTTTTTCTTTCAGGTCGTAGTCGATACGCTGCGATAAGGCTTTCCAATGAAAAAGCTCTACTGAGCAGCCAGTGAGCGTGAGAGTACAGGGTTTGAGTGGATCGCGTTTCGAGCCGAAAAGCGCTTTAAAATTGCTCACTGACGATGGCACTCCATCACTAAAGAGTTTCGCCACACGGAGAGTATCCATTCCCTGCTGCCAGTACTCTCCAGCATTGAGCCTGACCTTGAAGCTTACCTCTTCAAGCCGGAGCTTTTCACTGGTTACGGTAGCTCCATCGATGTTGTAGATTGCTGAAAGCGGCCTCAAGGAGAGGGTAAAGCCATTCTTGCGGGAGAGCTCCATGTTGACTGTTATCCGTGGTTTGCGGTCACAGAAGGTAAATGCTTCCGGATCCGGCTTCACCTTCATGGAATCGGCTTCTACAGTGAAGGCGGCATTGATAGCGTTCGGCAGCAGAGATCGTGCGGCAGAGGTATCGGGGTTTTCGACATGCCAGGAGAGCAAACCGTTCGTGAGTGAAAGCGTATAGGTGGCTGCATCACTGCAATCATCGGGGGGCGTGATAAAGCGCACCTTTATCGAGCGAAACCCTACACCGGTAAAACCCGGCAGACCTAAACCGGAAACTTCAACATGAAACGGTTTGCCCTCAAGGAGACGGTCCACCTGAGACTGTGCATACCAGGGAAAAAACAGCCATGCTGCTGCCGGCATCAGCGCCAGCAGCAGCAAGAGGACAAGGAGGATACGCAGTGGCCATTTCACCGCGGCTTATTCTGCAGCATTACTGTGCCTTTTTTGTCCATTTCCCCTGAACCTGCACCCATGTGCCTGCCGGAAGACGGGCATAGATTTTCTGGAACATCATCCCGCCAACAACATCAAGCGCAAGATTATTTTGAGCTGCAACTTTTGCATACTCCGCCCGGCGGGAATTATTAATGGTTGTAATCATTGCCTGGGCTTCAGCCGAAACTCCGGGAGGTAAGGAAAGCAGTCCGTTGTCAACCTCTCCGGCTAATCCCTTTGAGCGGGCTGTTTCGAGGTCAAGTGCAAAAGCGGATGTGGCAAGGCCTATCATCAGCATCATGGTTACCACTACCCTTAACGCTATGGATTGTATCGTTTTCATTGTTCCGTTTCTTCAGGTTAGAATAAGCCTTTTTTATTGTCGAGCAGGGAGTCGAGTTCACGGTCAACCTTTATCCTGATTTCGTGATCGATTTTGATGTTCATATTGATCACAATAGGTTTATCAGGTGCTTCAACCCGAATGGTTGGACTACACCCTGTCATAAGGGCACTGGCAGTAATTGAAAGTAGTGCCAGCCGGCTAATGGTTCGTTTGTTCATGGATATTCCTTTGGAAGTTTATTAACTCAACTCTGGATAATCGGTATACCCCTTTGGCCCGGACATATAGAAGGTCGTCATATCAGCTTCGTTGACCGCAGCACCGGACTTCCATCTCGCAACCAGATCAGGATTGGCAAGGAACGGCCTCCCCACTGCTATCAGATCACACTTTTCCTCTGCCAGATCACTCTCCGCACGAGCGGCATCGTAGCCGCCAGAGAGAATCAGCGTCCCGCTAAACTCGTTACGGAACATTGCCTTGATTGAGTCAGGTACTTGGGGTGCACCCATCGATGAGTGATCGACCAGGTGGATATAAAGCAAGCCGTGAGCATTGAGCTGCTTTGCAAGATAGGTATAATCAGCCTCCATAGCCGGGTAAAGCGGCATATCGTTGAAAATGCCGTAAGGCGAGAGGCGTATGCCAACCCTCTCTTTGCCGATAGCCTTGCTCGCCGCGTCAGCGACTTCGAGCACAAAGCGGGCACGGTTCTCAATAGTACCACCATAGTGATCTTTGCGCTGATTGGAAGTAGGTCGGATGAATTGCTCAAGCAGATAGCCATTTGCACTGTGCAGCTCTATACCATCAAAGCCCGCCTGAATTGCGTTTCTCGCGGCTTGTGCAAACTCTTCAATAGTGCTCCTGATATCTTCATCACTCATCGCCTGCGGTATGACATAGGGTTTCATACCCTCGGCATCGGTGTAGATCTCACCGGCAGCAGCCACTGCTGAAGGCCCCAGCACACGGGCGTCAAAAGGTAAATTGAGAGGATGGCCTATTCGCCCTCCATGCATTAACTGGATGAACAGCTTTCCCCCTTTGGTATGAACTGCTTTTGTGACAAGCTTCCATCCATCTATCTGCTCACTTGAAAATATTCCTGGTATCCGTGGATAACCTAACCCGTTTGGAGAAGGAGATGTGCCTTCAGTGATGATGAGCCCGGCAGAAGCTCGCTGAGCGTAGTACTCAGCCATAAGTTCGTTTGGAACATTGCCTGGTGCCCGGTTGCGGGTCATTGGTGCCATCACCAGATGATTTCGGAGCGTAAGTGAACCTATTGTGGTTGGTGAAAATAGCTGCAGCATGACGTTTCCCTCCTGAAAAATGAGCCGATTTTCTGAACGGTATAACAATGATCTTTATACCATACCAACTCTTTGAGCGAAGAAATAATTCAAAGGCAGAAATAGAATAACCGTTAAAGGCGCATTTTCATAAGTTTTCATGTGCATCGTGTTTGCTAACTTGTAGCTGAAAAACATAGCCCTCTCCATGACCGCTCATTGACCTAATGGGGTAAGCGGGAAAAGATGCGTATATTTAACGTCTTTATGTACGATCCAAAATAGAGCTAACCAGTTCTCAATGCTTTGGCGACTCTACCCCGGTAGTCAGAGGTGGTGCAACAGTATGCTTGAAAAAATCTTACCCGGGAGGACCAAAACCAAATGAACAACTCTGAACTGCTCATCTACCTTGCCCCAGACGGCAAAATAAAAATAGATGTCCGTCTTGAGGATGAAACTGTCTGGCTGACGCAGGCGCATTTATGTGAGCTTTTTCAGAAGTCAAAAGCGAACATCAGCGAACATATCAAGCATATTTTTGAGGAGGGTGAGCTGAATGAAGAGTCAGTTGTTCGGAATTTCCGAACAACTGCGACCGATGAGAAAAGCTATGATGTTCGATATTACAATCTGGATGTAATTATCTCGGTCGGCTATCGCGTAAAATCACTTCAGGGCACGCAGTTCCGCATTTGGGCCACCCAAAGGCTAAGGGAATACATTGTCAAAGGTTTTGCCCTGAATGATGAACGATTCAAGAGCGGCAGTTCAATGAACTATTTCAAGGAACTGCAAGAACGCATCCGCGAGATACGGTTATCGGAACGTTTCTTTTACCAGAAGATCAAAGATATCTACACGATGAGCATCGATTATGATCCCAATATGTCAATGCCTTCCGGCACGGTGGATTCGCAATGTTTCCAGAGTTGTCTTTAGCCAAATCCTTGTGTCGATCTTAGCATTGTAATACTCCCTTTCGTACATCGACATGGTTGATGCCTGTAACCCACTGCATTTCTTTTAATTGAAGGGATTATTTTGTAAATAACAGCAGGTTCCATTATGGCGCAAAGGTAATTCTTTGGCTCAGTCCATCTCTCAACCGGAAGGCCGAAAAACACGGACAAGTATGGGGAAGGAAGCTGATGCACGCATCAAAATCAACAAGCTGCTTGAAGCTTCCGGCTGGCGCTTCTTTGCCGAAAGCAGTCAACCGGGACTCTCCAGACATAACCAAAGCTGGAAGGCAAAATGATGAACAAAAAACTGCTCACAGAACGCGATATCTGCACCAAATACATTACCCCTGCTCTTGAGCGGTCAGGCTGGGATATTGTCACGCAGGTGCGAGAAGAGTTCGCCCTGACAAAAGGCCGGATTATCGTTCGCGGCAAACTTCACACCCGTGCGCAGCACAAGCGTGTTGATTATGTGCTTTTCTACAAACCCAATATTCCCATTGCCGTCATTGAGGCCAAAGAGAATAGCCACTCTCTCGGTGATGGTATGCAGCAGGCGCTGGCTTATGCAGGGATGCTTCAGGTACCTTTCGTCTTCAGCTCCAACGGGGATGGATTCCTCTTTCATAACAAGATTGCTACTGATGGCATTATTGAGCGCGAACTCTCTCTGGAAGAGTTTCCCTCTGCCGAAGCACTTTGGGAAAGCTGGTCTCGGCATCGGGGAATAACCGGAAATCAGGAGAAGCTGATAACGCAGGACTATTACAGCGACGGTAGCAACAAGAGTCCTCGCTACTACCAGTTTCTGGCTATCAACAAAACCATTGAGGCAATTGCTCAGGGTCAGAACCGCATTTTGCTGGTAATGGCCACCGGAACTGGGAAAACCTTTACGGCCTTTCAGATTATCTGGCGTCTCTGGAAATCAAAGGTAAAAAAACGAATTCTCTTTCTTGCTGACCGCAACATTCTGGTCGACCAGACCATAACGAACGATTTCAAGCCCTTTGGCTCGGCTATGACCAAGATCAAAAAGCGGCAGGTGAACAAGTCGTTTGAGATTTATCTTTCACTCTATCAGGCAGTTACTGGCACCGAAGAAGAACAGAACATCTATCGGCAGTTTACACCTGATTTTTTTGATTTGATTGTAGTTGATGAATGCCACCGGGGCAGCGCAGCGGAAGACTCAGCCTGGCGGCAGATTCTTGAATACTTTTCCTCGGCAACACAGATAGGTATGACGGCGACTCCCAGGGAGACCAAGGAGATTTCCAACAGTGATTACTTCGGCAAGCCAATCTATACCTACTCACTCCGAAAAGGGATCGACGATGGATTTCTTGCCCCTTACAAGGTAGTACGCATCGATCTTGACAAGGATCTGGAGGGCTGGCGTCCTGACAAGGGTATGGAGGACAAGCATGGCAATGAAATAGAAGACCGGATTTTCAACCAGAAGGATTTCGATAAAAGTCTGGTTCTGGAACAGCGCACTCTCCTTGTTGCCAAGAAGATCAGCGACTTTCTCCGCCAGACAAACCGCTTTGATAAAGTCATCGTCTTCTGCGAAAACATCGATCATGCCGAGCGGATGCGCTCTGCGCTTGTCAACGAAAATAGTGATCTGGTTGCCCAGAACCCCCGCTATGTCGTCCGCATTACCGGCGACAGCGAAGAGGGCAAAGCAGAGCTCGATAACTTCATTTTTCCTGAATCACGATATCCCGTGATTGCCACAACCTCCAAATTGATGTCAACCGGTATTGATGCCCAGACCTGCAAGCTCATCGTGATCGATCAGACAATTCATTCGATTACGGAGTTCAAGCAGAGAATCGGGCGCGGTACACGAATCAACGAAGAGTACGACAAATACTATTTTACCATCATGGATTTCAAAAAAGCCACAGAACTTTTTGCTGATCCGGATTTCGACGGGGATCCCGTGCAGATCTACACTCCGCAGCATCCTGACGACTCGCCGGTTCCGCCGGATATTGAGGGCAACGAAAATTCTGGAGAAGATAGCCTCTATCCGGAGACTGATGACGAAGGTCGTGACTGGCAACACGTCGGAAATGACAACGACACTGAAAATGGCCCCCCGCGCGTCCGCCGTTATGTGGTCGACAGTGTTGAGGTGAAGGTTATTGCCGAACGGGTACAATATTTCGATGCGGATGGTAAACTCATTACCGAATCACTCAAAGACTATACCCGAAAAACATTGTCGAAGGAGTTCGCTTCACTTGAAGACTTTCTCAATCGATGGAACAGTGCCGAGAAAAAACAGGTAATTATTGAAGAGCTGTCGAGAGAGGGAGTATTTTTTGATGCACTGTCGGAAGAGATAAGCCGAGACTACGATCCATTCGACCTCATCTGTCATGTCGCCTGGGACAAGCCGCCACTCACCCGCAGGGAAAGGGCTGAGCAGGTTAAAAAGAACAACTACTTTACCAAATATGGTGCACAGGCGCAGCGAGTTCTGGAAACCCTTCTCGATAAATATGCCGACGAAGGCATTGTGCAAATCGAGACACCGCAGATACTTTCTATTGCTCCTTTCACTCTTTTCGGTACACCAGTCGAGATCATTCGTATTTTCAATGGTTTTGAGAGCTACCAGCAAGCCGTTCAGGAACTCGAACAAGCGCTTTACAGCGCATAACAAAGAACCACTATGCCGATCGGAACACTGATCAAAACCATACAAGACATCATGCGTAAGGACGTCGGCGTTGATGGCGATGCACAGCGCATCAGCCAGATCGTCTGGCTCCTTTTTCTGAAAATATTCAATGATCGGGAGGAGGAGTGGCAGCTTACCAATCCGGATTATAAAACCCCGCTTCAGAGCCGGTTTCGCTGGCAGAACTGGGCAAAAGATTCCGAAGGAATTACCGGAGAGGAGCTGATTGATTTTGTCAACAACGATCTCTTTCCCTCACTCAAGAGGTTGGCTTACGTTGCCGGTGTATCTCCACACGGAAGGGTTATCGGATCGGTATTTGAGGATGCCTACAACTACATGAAGTCAGGCACCCTGCTTCGCCAAGTGATCAACACCATTGAAGCTGAGGTCGATTTCAACTCTTCCACCGACCGTCACCTTTTTAACGATATTTACGAAAAGATTCTTGCTGACTTGCAGTCTGCCGGGAATGCAGGTGAATACTATACTCCTCGCGCCGTTACTCAGTTTATGGTTGAAATTCTCAATCCGCAACTCGGCGAAACTGTGCTCGATCCGGCATGTGGCACCGGCGGTTTCCTCATCAACACCATAGAACATCTTAAGCAGCAGGTAAACAACCCAGACGACCTGCTTGTCTTGCAGCAAAGCATTCATGGGGTCGAAAAAAAACCTCTGCCGCACATGCTTGCCCTGACCAATATGATGCTGCATGGTATTGACGTACCCACCAACATACGGCACGACAACACCCTCAGCCGTCCGCTCAAGGACTACGGCCCGAAAGAGCGTGTCGATATTATTGTCACCAATCCGCCATTCGGGGGAATGGAGGAGGATGGTATCGAAAACAACTTTCCAAAAAAGTACCAGACCCGTGAAACAGCAGATCTTTTCATGGCGCTTATCATGCATCGGCTCAAGCACAACACTGGCCGCGCTGCAGTGGTGTTACCTGATGGATTCCTCTTTGGAGAGGGAGTCAAAGCCAATCTGAAGCGGGAGTTGCTTGAAGAGTTCCATCTGCACACCATCGTCCGTCTGCCAAAGGGTGTTTTCAGCCCCTACACCAGCATTTCAACTAACATTCTCTTTTTTGAAAAAGGGGGGCCAACAATGGAAGTCTGGTTCTTTGAACACCCTTACCCTGAAGGTTACAAGTCATACTCCCGTTCAAAGCCTTTAACCATTCAGGAGTTTGACCTTGAAAAAGAGTGGTGGGGTGGTGCAGAGCGCAAGGGGCGAAAATCTACTAAATATGCATGGAAGGTTATGGTTGAGGAGATTGCCGCACGCAACTACAATCTCGATTGCAAAAACCCCCACGAGGTGGCATTCAATCACCGCAATCCTGAAGAGCTGATGGAAGAATATCTCGACATTACCCGGAAGCTCGAAGCTGCTCAAGCAGCCCTGAAGCATGAGCTCATGCAGGCATTGGGAGGCAGGTGAATGGAGTCGCTTGAAAAATATTTCGATGTTGCCTTTGCAGCACCGGAGGGGATCAAAAAACTCCGCGAGCTGATTTTAACCCTTGCTATGCAGGGCAAACTCGTTCCTCAAGACCCGAATGACCAACCAGTCAGTGAATTGCTGAGGAAGATTGATGCGGAGAAACGTCAGTTGGTAAAGGCGGGAAAGATCAGACAACCAAAACCGCTGCCCGAGATCAAGTCTGAAGAAGTGCCTTATGAACTGCCTGAAAGTTGGTCGTGGGTAAGGTTGAATGATTTTGGTACTTGGAAATCGGGTTCTACTCCAAGCCGAACTAACAGCTCATATTTTGGTGGGGATATCCCATGGGTTAAATCTGGGGAGGTTAAGCAGGGAAGGATTTGGAAAACAGAAGAGATGATCACTAAAAGTGCACTTGAAAACTGCTCTTTGGATATTAATCCTATCGGCTCTGTACTGATTGCCATGTATGGAGCAAATATCGGTGAAACTGGGGTTCTAGAGATTGAAGCAACAACAAATCAGGCCGTATGTGCGTGTAAAACATTTTGTGGGGTTGATAATAAGTTTTTGGCCCGTTTGATTTCGTCTCTAAAGCAGGATTTTATTTCACAGGGCGCAGGAGCTGCTCAGCCAAATATTTCAAGAGAGAAAATTATTAACACGTTAGCACCTCTCCCACCTTTCGCCGAACAGAAACGCATAGTCACCAGAATCGACCAGCTCATGACTCGTTGCGATGAGTTGGAAAAGCTGCGTACCGAACGAGAGCAGAAGCGACTTACTGTTCACATCTCAGCCCTTAATAGCTTGTTGGAGGCACAGGAACCCGACAGTTTTGCAGCAGTTTGGCACTTCATCAATCGCCATTTCGCTGAACTCTACTCTGTAAAAGAAAACGTAACCGAATTGCGCAAGGCCATTCTTCAGCTTGCCGTTATGGGCAAACTTGTGCCGCAAGACTCTAACGATCAACCTGCCAGCGAATTGCTGAAGGAGATTGAGGTGGAGAAACTGCGATTGGTGAAGGAAGGAAAGATCAAACAGCAAAAGCCAGTACCTGAAGTAAATCCTGCAGACGTACTTTATGCACTGCCGCTAGGATGGGAGTGGGTGCGTTTCGGAAATATTTCAATAAATCGAGACGGTGAAAGAATTCCTGTATCAAAAGATGATAGGAATAAAGTGCAGGGTGAATACGATTATTATGGAGCTTCCGGTATTATTGACAAAGTGAATGACTTTATATTCGACAAAGATTTGTTGTTGATTGGCGAAGATGGTGCTAACCTAATCAACAGGAGTACCCCGATCGCATTCATTGCTTCCGGGAAATATTGGGTCAACAATCATGCCCATGTTATAGATGCGCATGATTTCCAGCTATTGCTCTACCTTGAGAAATACTTCAATGCCATTGATCTTAAACCTTATGTAACGGGTACAGCTCAACCGAAAATGAATCAGGCAAAAATGAATTCTATTTTGGTCGCATTACCTCCCCTTGCCGAACAACACCGCATCGTTGCTAAAATCGACCAGCTCATGGCGCTGTCTGACAAACTTGAACAGCAGATTGACGCAACTACATGCAAACAGTCCACTCTGCTCAATGCTGTGATGGCACATACATAAGGAACCACGATGAGGCTCAAATCAGTATATATAGGTGAGTAGACCAGAGGAATTTCACCTCCAGCCCCTCGCAGAACTACACGGGAACCTCTCGGCTCATATAGCTCCCATCATCCAGCCGTCGAAGTATACCCCGCTTTCCAATGCGCAAATAAGTTTGGCTTTTCTTTCGCCAGAAGCCGCAACGTTCTACATGCTCTGGTTTTATGCCCTTTCAATTGCTTGTACTTTCTCATCATCCAGTGTACCAAGTAATGGTTCATGTGTTGCCAAACCGGTGACATTGCTGAACCGTAAAATCGCGTGTAGTAGTTCTTCCATCCTCTCAATATCGGGTTGAACTGTACTGATAATTCAGCAAGTTCCAGACTGTTCTTCAACTGTAGCTTCCACCTTCTGATGGTTTGCCTCATGTGTCGCAGAGCATCACGGCTTACCCCCGGTAAAAAATTTGTAAACCAGACTCCATTTTTACCAACAGCCTGCCGTGAACAGAAGGTAAAGCCCAGAAACGTAAACTGATTTACTGGATGCTCTTCCTTGCGTTTGCTATCCCTGCAATACACTATTTGCGTCTTATCAGGGTGTAGCTCTAATCCGCACTCACGAAAACGCTCACCAATCTTTCGTTTTACCAACTCTGCCTGTGCCTTGCTTTTACAGTGGAGAACTCCATCATCGGAGTACCGACAAAGCGGCACACCCGGTAGATTTGCGCTCACCCACCGGTCAAACGCATAGTGCAGAAACAGGTTTGCCAACAGTGGACTCACCACTCCCCCTTGGGGCGTGCCTTTTGTCCTTTCTATCAGCACACCTTCCAGGGTCTCCATCGGTGCCTTTAGCCACCGCTCAACGTACAGGAGAACCCACGGAGTTTGGCAATGTTTCCGAAGAGCACGCAGTAACAACTCATGGTCAATGTTATCAAACAGTCCTTTGATGTCGAATTCCACAACCCAGTTATATTCCCAGTTTCTCTTTCTCACTACAGCTATAGCGTCATGAGCTGAACGCCCCGGACGATAGCCATACGAATCTTCATGAAATACTGGTTCCAATATGGGTTCAAGCACCATTTTCACAACACTTTGAGCTATCCTGTCGGCTACGGTCGGGATTCCAAGCATACGCACCCCTCCGGATTTCTTCGGAATGCTTACACCCTTTACCGGCGGCGGAAAATAACTGCCGGAACTGAGCCTGTTCCATAGCTTGTACAGGTTATCTTTCAGCTTTGCTTCAAATGCTTGTAACGATTCACCGTCAACTCCGGCGGCACCTTTGTTTGCTTTTACTCTTTGATACGCTTCCCAGACAAGATGTTTGGAAATTTGATACGGCTTTGTCATACAGAAAAGCTCCTTCTGTTTGCACAGTTGACATGACTGTATGACCAGATGACG
>CAIXLG010000052.1 GCA_903920215.1 uncultured Chlorobiaceae bacterium | reverse complement strand
TGGCCTGCGGCTCTACCTCCCTATTATCGGTCAAATCGGCCTTGATTACGGCTACGGATTCAATGCCGTTGACAGTGTTGCAAACAAAAAACAGCAGGGATTCAGCTTTACCTTCAGCTTCGGTGGGGCAAACGAATAATTCCGAAAGCTGTCATGTTCTCGAGTAGTCGGTTCCAAAAGAAAAAGGAGGCAGTGCCTCCTTTTTTCTTTTCTACCTGCTTCATTTGTTCATGAACTGCTTTTCAATCGTGTAATTTCATCCCGCAGCCGGGCAGCCTCTTCATAATTTTCATTGGTTATGGCATCGTTGAGTGCCGACTGCAATTCCTCAAGCCTGACATTAGGACTGACAAGAGCAAGAGGAGAAACCTCTTCCACCTGCAGCACCTCATCCTCCTCTCCATCCTCTTTCTGCTCTTCCTTAATACCAGCCTCATTCATGATCTCTTCAGTAACAAACAGCGGCGCATTAAATCGTACGGCAATGGCAATAGCATCGCTTGGACGTGCATCAATTTCATGCACTTCACCATTGACTTCACAGACTACCTTGGCATAAAAAGTCTCATTGTGCAGTTCATCAATAATAATCTCATTGACATGCAGATGAAAAACATCGGCAATATTCTTAAAAAGATCATGAGTAAACGGTCTCGGAGGCTTGATATTTTCAAGCTTCAAGGCAATCGCCTGAGCTTCAAAACCACCAATAATAATCGGAAGCTTTCGCTTTCCCTCCAATTCATAAAGAATAAGAGCATAAGCCCCGTTCGTATGAGGACTTGTAGAAAGCCCCAGAATATCCACCTGAAGTTTACGCATTGGTTTTAAAAAAATATTTACGTTCTACCTGGAGGCATCCAATACAACCAGTATATCTTAACAATAAGGTACCGTTAATCATTGCTTCTTCAAAAATTCCTTAAGCAAATCAATCAGTTTCGGCAGCACAATATGCACATCGCCCACAAGGCCATAATCTGCAGCATCAAAAACAGGAGCATCCCTGTCACTGTTAATGGCAACAACGACACCCGCTGACCCGATACCTGCAAGGTGCTGAACAGCGCCCGATATGCCGCATGCAAAATAGAGTGCGGGAGCCACTGTTTTTCCAGTCTGCCCGATCTGTTCTGCATGAGGACGCCACCCGGCATCAACCGCCGTCCGGCTGGCTCCTACAGCACCCTCAAGAAGCAACGCAAGCTGCTCAAGAAGCGCAAAACCCTCCGCACCACCCATTCCCCTTCCGCCAGCAACGACAATACGCGCTTCGGCCACATCAGGAGGCCCTTCACTCCTTATAATATCGCGAACAACCGGAAACAAATCTTCAACACTGCATTGCTGAGGCTCCATATCTATGAAATTGATGCGCCCTCCATCAGGAAATGCAGGGACTGGAGCACTTGATGAAAGGATATAAATCCCTGGCTGTCGGGTTGGCACAAATGAAGCCAGAAAGGAACCTGAATACACCCGTCTGGAAACCCCATCTGCAACACCTTCACCGGTTGGGCTTCCACTGAGTAATGAAGCCTGCAGACGCACAGAGAGCCGTGGAGCAATCTCCCTGCTCAAAGCTGTATCAGCAAAAAACAAGGCAGTACAAGCTTCCCGTTTAAACGTATCGGCAACGACTCTGGTATACCTCTCCTGATTGTATACCCCGAGCCCGTCCTCTCCTGCATGATAAATAACCCCATGACCAGCCAATGCTCCATCAAGCTGCCCGGTATCGACAGGGCCGGCAAGAATTCCTGAAACAACCGAATTTCCATCTGAAGCCGCAAGCTCCTGAACCCTGTTCCAGGCAGAAATAGACGATTGTTTGACAATACCTTCCCTTTGCTCCAGAAATACCAGAAATTTATTCATCACAGCAGTTACCGTTCGTTTGCACCTCGATTACAACAGATTGCATCCATGGCTTAAAATTCGAAGCAGCTCATGTTCATCCGGCACAAAACAACATATTTTTTTTCTTTCAAGAGGCTCAATTCCGCTTAAAACTACAAAAGGCTCTTCATGAAGGCTGACCTCCAAAAGCTCGACAGTTTTTTTTCTGGCATCCATTACCGCTCGAATACTGGTATTACGAGGCTCATTCAAACCTTTTTCAGCACTGAGCACAGCAGGAAAAGTAACATCGACAGCTTCAATACCCCCTTCAATTTCTCGCTCTACCCGCAAAAAGTCTCCGGATGCATGCAAAGAAGTAATCCCACACACCGAAGCCATCCCAAGCAGTTCAGCAAGCATCGAAGGAACCTGGGCACTTTGAAAATCCGTAGACTGCTTCCCGCAAAAAACAAGGTCAGGCAAAAGAGCTCCATAAAAACCTGAAATTGTCCGACTCAAACCGAGTGCTGTCAGAAACGGATCAGACGGGTGTAATTCCCCCTCAGAACAACGCACCCGAACAGCCCTGTCGGCACCCATTGCAAGGGCTTTTCGAAGCACCTCTTTTGCAGAATCAGGAGCAAAGCTGAAAACAGTGACATTAGACCCTTCAACGCGCTCCTTGAACCGCACAGCTTCCTCAAGAGCATACTCATCATAGGGATTCATGACCACATTCACTCTTGAAGAATCTATTGCTCCATCCAGATACCCGACCACTGAAGCAGTATCAGGCACAGAACAGACGCAAACGGCAATATTCATTGAATTTTTTCCTGATTACCAGAGATGGCAATGACGGGATAAAAGAGATTATCCAGCACTATCCTGTACAACATAACACATCTGCAACACCAAGAGCAAAAAACTGCGGGGATAAAAAAAAGCCGCTTAAAAGCGGCTTTCATAAAAAACAAGTGCCCGAGAGGAGATTCGAACTCCTACACCTTTCGGCGCTACCCCCTCAAGATAGTGTGTCTACCAATTTCACCACTCGGGCTTGTCAATACACTGAAATAACAGATACTTCAGTGAGAATAGAAGGACTCGAACCTTCGACCCTCTGCTTAAAAGGCAGATGCTCTACCGACTGAGCTATATTCTCAACCTATA
>CAIXLG010000051.1 GCA_903920215.1 uncultured Chlorobiaceae bacterium | reverse complement strand
TGTAGATGATTTTGCTTCTGGAGCAGACTTTTCTCCAACAGGCTCAGGTATACTCTTCTGAACAGGTTGAACGGCAGTCATTTTACCCGCTGTCATAGCTTCAAGTTCAAGCACAACAGTATTCAAGGAAATTTGAGCCATAACCTGATCATTTTTCAACTCATTGATCCTCTTATCAAAGACCTGTGCCATAAGAATCTTGTCACGGGATTCTTTTGTAAGGATATCTGAATCGTATGTATTTCCATTAATGACAATAATCGCCATGTTTCATAATAATTATTGTTAATTGGCACCCTAATATAATAAAGCAGAAGGTTCTATATAATAGCTTTACAGTATTTTACACCATGAATCCGGCATCTGAAAATATTTCCAGCTCTTTTCGAACGTCAAAGTTCGCCGCAACAGGCTTAGCTCCACCCTGCCAACCCCCAACGGCCCATAGTTCTCGCCCTGTCAAGCGCACAATAAAATCAAACTGAGGCAAATGGGTTCGTTTTGTAACTTCAAGAAAAAAATCATCTTACTGTTGAACACGCCAAAGAGAACGCGGGGCTTTTGAAATTCTTTTATGAAGAAGTAAAAAAAGAAAACCGCTTGATTGCATCTAATGTGTCAGCAACCTCCTTGATAACAAATTGACCCCGGTACTGAAACCTCAGCACCTCTCTTTCTTTCTTCATTGCCCACTGCCAACTAACTTCCCTTATCAGAACTCAGCAATCAATACCTCTCCCTTCTGTCATTTCGACACGCAGTGAGAAATATCTGCCATAACCAAGCACTGCCGTAAGATGAACTTTAAGCTCTAATAACCTCCACTGTATGGTCGACAACAGGCGAGTTGACTGTAGGATTCAGTCAACAAAGAGCTGGAGGTGGTTACACAACCTGTCCCTACTCCACCGTTTCCAACCAAACCCCTGACTTCTTCCTTCGCTTTGAGGTATATCCCCCTTTTCAGTTCCTGCAAAAGAACAGGTGTGTCTGTCATTCACCCTTGCCTCACATTTTGTCAGCACCTGATCAAACAATACAACATCTGCATCGAAACTCTTTCTCTGTGCTAACGCCGTGCCAGAATTTGGAGTGCCTCAAAGTGCCGTGGCTCAGAAAGCAATATCTGCTTATATATGCCTTCTGCTTTTTCTAAACAGCCTTGTTTATGAAACGAAAGTGCTGTTTGCAATTGGGTTTCAAGTGAAGCTGTATTATGAACTTTCTGGGAGGATGAAAGTGCTATGACAGTTTCCCGGGTATAACTTTGCTGTTTTGGTGCTTTTGTTTTTTCATCGAACACAACCTCTATTGCTGTATTTCAAGGATTGTGACTAAACAAAAAACCCCGACTCCTTGTGAGAATCGGGGTTTGCTGTTCTTCTTAACAGTACTTAATTGTTCAGAAATACTGTTGGTTTCTAGACATTAGGCATGAAGAATACTTGCAATCCATGATGTGTCATTCACACCTGTTAAAACGACAACTACGTCAGTTGCTGCATGGAACACTCCGTCATGATTAGCATCAACATAATAAATCGAATTTGTTCCTGCCAATTCCAGAACGTCTGTTCCAGCACCAAACGAAGCACCTTCAGCTAGTGCTGTTACTGTGTAGTTGATCGATTGTCCTGCCACAGTAATTGCCCTAAAATCGAGAATATCCTGACTCGCTGCACCATGAAATGCGACATCCTGGAAGTCTGTAATGGTATCACTTGCACCTACAGAAGAAGCTGTGTAAATGAAGTGGTCTGCACCTGCACCTCCAGTGATGATATTTGCACCTGCTCCAGCAGTGATGAAATCTGCACCTGCTCCAGCAGTGATGAAATCTGCACCTGCTCCACCAAGGATAGTATCAGCTCCAGATCCTGTTGTGATTACGTTATTAGAAACGCCTCCAGCAGTCAAGTCAACAGTTAAGCTCCTAGTACTTGCAGAAGCATCAAAGGTCAAAATTACATTTGATGAAACATTTGAATGTGTCAAGAAAGACCCACCTGAAATAAGATTACCACCGCCGTGAGTAGAGATGTGTGTCAATGATGCATCAACTGTATCATCAAAAACCACATCGAATCTCTGATCAACAGCGGCATCCGTAGTAAGTTCTAGTCTTTCTACACCTGATACTCCGTTAAAGTCGTGAGCAGAGAGAACTGCCGCATTGCGTACCTCAAGAACGTCAGTCCCACCACCACCGACAAATTTATCAAGACCCTCTAAGCCTCCCTCACTGAAGATGAGACGATCAACATTTCCAGCGCCCGTAAAGTTAACATTGAACTCGCGATGAGCAATGCTGCGCAGGTCAAGAGTAAATGCAGCATCACTTCCATCAGCTATGGCAGGATCAACAGTAGCACCAAGAGTACTGTCATTGACCACGTTCAAGGTATAAATACCACCCTGTGACACAGCAGCGTTACGAGCAATTATGTCTTGAGTAAGCTCGACGTTGTATTGAGCAGGTCCAATATGATCATTAACTGAACCGATAACACTTGTACCGGTACCAACACCAAACGTGAAGGTCTCAAAGCCTGTCACTTGATCAAACTCTGTTGAGTTTAGATCAACAACATGAGCAACCAGTACGCCATTAATAAGTGTTGAAGCGCCCGTACCACCAAAAGCCAAGGTATCAGTTCCAGTTCCACCGGCAACAATATCACCAGAAGAGAGACCTACTTTAATACCTGGGCCATTAAAGACCACGGTATCATTACCAGCTCCAGTATAGACGTGATCCAAACCTGACGCAAGTTCACCATGATCACCAAGACGTACGATATCGTTGCCGATACCTGTGTTGATGGTATGGTTATAGGTACTTTCTACACCGATATAAACATTGCCGGTGTAGCCTGTTGTGTCAATTGTTGCTGCGTTAACATGGGCCAGTGTGAGATTACCTACTACAGCCCCATTAACATTACCAGTGCCCGTTACGGTCAGGGCTGTCTGGAAGTCGTTGTTAAGATTGACTCCATGGTTTTCGCTTCCATTAACAACAAGTGCTAAGGATGCGTAAGTACCTAGAGTGTCATTGATGGAAACATCATAGTTTACATCACCTGGATCAAGTGGAGAATTTGCAGGATCAGCAATAGGCGCGACTGAGTTCAGGGTGATTTGAGCTGTTGTGTTAACAGCTGTTGCGTCATGACTAATGTTCACAGTCAAATCAGGGGTAAAGGCACCAATCGCATACACTGTTCCAAGGATATCCTGCGCTGCAACACTTAATGGACCAGTTGCAATTGGAGCTCCAGTGAGGGTTTGAGCTTCGAGTGCCGTAATATTGATCTGCTCTGTGCCATTCAGTTTGTCTAGAGTATCAGTTGTAGTGGAACCTGCGAAACCTGTCCATGTAGTTCCTTCTGAAGTAATATTACGAATCACACCATCCTGATGGTTCAGGTTGATCGTTGCTAACGCAGTATCAAACTCTGAGCGGTCAAGATGGTAGTTTGCAGTCAAGGAATTATCGTCGTTAGCTACAATAACTCTATCACCTGCACCATTGAAACTGGCAACACGCCCAGCACCATAAGCGGTCTCAGAGGTCAGGGTAAGAGTTTCAACACCAGTTACAGCGAAACCAGTCTTAACACCTGCAGTATACTCACGAGATGTGTTTCCAACAACAACTTCCAATTGACCACCGGCAGCAGACTTGTTGCCTGAAATGGTTATAGTATCATTTCCGAGGCCGCCATCAACATATCCCTGAATCAATGCTCCGCCAGTAGCGTCACTCAACCCTACCCCTCTAAGGTTAATAGAAAGGTTATCAGCACCAGCTCCTAAAATTACTTCAGCACCATTACCATCTGCTGACAAACCTGTATTATCTCCCGCAATGACTGTGTAAACCGAGCCCAAGCTTTCAGTCAGATTGACACTATCAACGCCTGAGCCTGCTACTATGCGAGCTTCGGTTTGTAGACTATCTGCATTGACTGTGTTATTACCATTACCAACATTGATATAGGCACCAGCATAATCACTTGTAAGAGGCTGACCATTTGCACCGAGCAATTTACCAACTGAAACCGTATCATTACCTTCGCCAGTATTGATTACCGCACCAACATAGTTGCTTAGAACAGTACCAGCAGCCAAGTCATGGTAGGTTACAACTGGTACAACTCCACCAGTAACTGTATGTGCCGCGATAACAGTATCATCGCCTGCGCCTGTACTCAAATTACCAGCGAACGTCACATCGGCACCTGGAATATAATTTCCCGCAAGATCATAAGTTCCAAATAGCTGATCGATCAATACGGTATCGTTACCAGAACCGGTAGTGAAAGAACCGGTTGTCTGGGCAGCTGCGTTTGAAATATTAACTGCAATATTGCCTGTTGCTGTGCCGCCATTAAGAACAAAATTTGGAGCACTTCCAACAGAGGCAAGCGTGACATTTCCAGCACCTGCAACATCAATCTCTTTAAGCCCGACGGTAAGAGGAGTAAATTCACCAACAGTCACAGCACCAACTGTAACTAAAGCACCAATACCAATCGCATTGTTATGCTCAATATAGCTGCCGTTACCATTTGTATCGTTACCTAAAATCAAGGTGTCGTTTGCTGTTATCTTAAGAGTCTGACCTGCAGCTCCGATACCGATGGCATGCCGTAAATCAACATGATATACGCTACTTGCACCGCCAGCATTAACAACAAGATTGACAGTCCCAATCTGATTGGACTGAATTGACTGTGCACCCAAGGTCAGCTGTTTGCCGGCGACCTGGTTAAGGGTCAGCGTAACAGCATCTTTTGCACCAGGAACAGCAAGTGCACTGTTCAAATAGGTAAAGGAAAGATCGGCAGGTGCCTGGGTGTGTTCAGCTGAAAGATTTACTACTGGAGCATGCAGGTTCTGGATATAAGCACCGCCTGCAGATATCCGGGAAACCTTAACAGTTGTCAATGCAGAATCTGAATCCTGTAAATCCAGAGCAACATTGTTAACTGTATTCGAGAAAGCAACATTTACCGTATTGATATTATTCAATACCGGGGTAATAACATTTAACCCGTTATCGTTAGGGTTACCAAGCGTCGCATTCAATGTCGGATTTGTACCCATACCGGTAAGAACATCCTCATTCTGCAGACTGTTTACCTGAAAAACACCACCTGCAGCATAGACCTGAGGGGCATTAAAAACGTTCGCCGTATGGATATCGGTATATGCAGTGAGCGTAAAGGAACTGCCACCACCAATAACAGGCGTATCAGCAGCAATAATCGACGCAACAGTATCATTCAAAGCAGCGGGTGCCACTGCAGCAGCCTCAGTAGAAGCATCATAAACACCAGAAAGCCATGCTTTGGCAAGTGGAGCTGTTGTGCTGTCGTAAGAAGCGCCTGCGTTATTGGCACTAAGCGCAGCTGTAAAGGCCGTAGCAGCAAGTACCTTGTTATTAATCGCTACCAAATCAGCATTCTGTGCTCCGGCAATGACAGTGGTAACCACATTGCTGATTGTGAGCGAACCTGCTGTTAAGAGGGTACTCCAGTATAACAGCCCGGCAGACTCAGCAGAACGATGAAACAGGTTTACGTAAATCTGATTAATAATCTGATCATTGGTTAGACCGCTAAAAGTTGCAGTATACTCAGGCGCAACAGAAAACTGGGCACTGATAACGGCCGTGTTGCCACCATTACTGTTAAGTGCGTTGTTCCAGTAAGCCAATCCAGTAGGATCTGCGGGCCGATCAAAATAAGCAACATAGAGTTGCTCAATCTGGGAAGTGTAATTAATTGCCATAGTTCTTATATTTGTTTGGGTTTATCTTTATCAATCAACGTTATGCGAAATATCAAAAACCGTTTACCAACACACATCCTCCCCTCCATCGCTCATCTTTATTAGCATTTTGAATTTTCATTACACACATGCCTACATTGAATACATTACTTAGCCTACCCCAAGGTTAAACAAAAAAAAAAAAACAAACAAATACTTATGTTTTTTTTACGCACTCTGGACAAAAAAAAGAAAGGAAAATTCACAGTCTGCATCAAGCAACTACTGCGTAAATACATAAAAATAGGCTTTTTTTGTAAAGTTCCTCTCGCAAATGTAATCATTTACTAGAGACTTATCAAACATAATCCGTAAATGAGTTGCCAATCCCATGACCCTATGAACTCTCTCAGATGTATGGCACAAATCTATTGCAATATTGTCCTCAGGGCTACATAATCCTCTTTATTAGGGGCACCCTTTTATTGAAATTTTAGCCAAAATTAATTTTTTTTGTATAATTGTGAACAGTCTGAAAAAGAAAACTTTATCAATACTTGGTGGATAACACATCAGAACACCTCTTCAACTATAGTGCCTTTGAGGCTTTTTTCAGAGGCCCCCGCAAGGAGATCAAGGAAAGACTCTCGATCTATCTTCCACTCATAACCCTTTTACCTCCACTCGGAATACTCCCTGCACTCGATATCGGCTGTGGACGTGGCGAGTGGCTTGAGCTTTTGAAAGATAACCATATCAATGGAACTGGTATTGACTCTAATGCTGAGTTTATTGAATGCTGCAGGGAGCTCGATCTTAAGGCTGAGGAGGTTGACCTGTTTCACTTTTTGTCGAGAGCGGGTGATCAGAAATACAACCTCATTACCGGGTTTCACCTCATCGAGCATATAGCTCCTGAAAAGCAGTTATGGTTTCTTGACTCAATGTTTCGCCTGCTTATGCCTGGAGGAATGGTTATCCTTGAAACACCAAACCCCGAAAATGTCACTGTAGGTTCCTGCAATTTTTATATCGATCCAACCCATCTGCGTCCTGTCCCACCTCATTTACTGCACGTTCTTGCCTTACAGGCAGGGTTTGCTTCGCCCTTGATCGCACGTGTTAATCGCAATACTGTCGGAGAACCACTGAGAATGATGGCCGGAGAAACACCAGAAGCTGCGCTCTATAACCGGCTGGTAGACATCATTTCTTCACGGCTACTTCAGGCCCCAGATTACGCTCTGATAGCGTTCAAGCCACCAGCGCCTACTCTCGCAATGCTTGACGCCGTATCAGCCATCAACCAGTTAAACGATTTATTTCTGTTGCCTCCTGCTGTGAGTGAGATACCAGATAACATAGCTATCGAGAAAATGGAAAGAACTGAACCTTCCCTGAACACCATCGACATACCAGCTGCAACCAATGTACGTTCCAACCGTTTCAGCGAATACCCGGAATCAGTACTCCGTACTTACCTTCAACTGCTTGCATCTCGCTGAATCACGAAGAACAAAACCTCATAGCTTTTTTGTTAGATTGAATGATTTTGTTTTTATTAAAACCCTTGCAGAACATAAGCACTGCTGACTGTTTTTTTTCATAGTGGGGTGCTTGGCCGCTGCCGCAAAAGAACGTACCCTGCATTATATATATAATAGAATCAATTGATGAGGATTGTTGTCGCTTTGCAAAATGCATGGGTCGGGCACCTCAGTTGCCTTGAATTTATTCAGGAGTTGTGCCGCAACAGAGAAGAGCATGAAGTCATAATTGCGCTTGATGGTTTATCAGCGGCAACCGTTGAACATATACGAAGTGCTTTCGATGAAATATTGCCACAGGAGAACATCCGTCTGTGGTTTTCTCCCGTGATATCGTCACATTCCCTGCCCCATTCTCTATGGTTACCGAAGGTTGCTGATATGCTGGAAAGAGGGTTTCTGTCAAGTTTGTACCCTGATATGGTTCTCGTAATGGAACCCTTCAAAACTTCTGCTCCTGCTAACTTTTCTTCCAGCCTGAGATGCTGTATCCTCCTGTCTGATCCCTCTTCAGTAACACTTTCGGGGGTTAACGAAATTGACAATACATTTTTTTTGGCTCCTTCAGAGCAATCACGCAAGACATTGATAGACCAGCTTGGCATTGAGGAGCAACACATTGTCGCCATTGCACAACATGATAATGATCCTCTCGATCAGCAGGCTCAACGAACTCTCCGTGCATTCGAAAAATGGAATGCACTTTCAACTGAGTCTCTCATCCTGCAGCAAAAGTCTGAAAGGCGCCCCAAGCTCGCCTATATTTCACCTCTTCCTCCAGAACGTTCGGGTATCAGCGACTACAGCGCAGAGCTTCTTCCAGAGCTTTTGCGCCATTACGAGATTGATGTAGTCGTTGACCATAATGAGATAACATCCGACTGGGTAAAAGAGAACTGCCCCATCCGTACTGCAGAGTGGTTCATGAAGCATGCTGAAAGCTATGACCGCGTACTCTATCACATGGGAAATTCCCCTTTTCACCTGCACATGTTCGATTTACTCAATAAGGTACCCGGGGTTGTTGTTCTGCACGATTTTTTTCTTTCGGATATTCTTGAATATCGCAGCCACTTGAACCTTACCGAGGAGGTCTTTATTGCGGAGCTCTACCGTTCTCATGGTTATCCTGCACTTCGCCAACTTTTTGCTCCTGAAACGAAACCCGGTGATATAATAGCAAAGTATCCCTGTAATTTTGACGTTTTAGAGCGTGCAACGGGGGTAATTCTCCATTCCGAATACTCGAGAGCATTGTGCGAAGAATGGTACGGAGGAATCGATCGTAACTGTTGTACTGTCATTCCCCTTTTACGTTCTCCAGCTCCTACTTTTAATCGGTCGGAAGCACGACGAACGCTTGAACTTAAAGAAGATGACCTTGTAGTATGCAGTTTCGGTATGCCGGGAATACACAAGCTGAGCAACCTCCTTCTTGATGCCTGGCTCGAATCAAGCCTTGCCGTGAACGAGCATTGCGTTCTCATATTTATTGGTGAGGTACCCGGAAGCGAGTACTGCAGGAAAATGCAAGCGATCATTGAACAAAACAACGATGGCAAACGTATTCGCATGACAGGGTGGGTATCCATGGAGAAGTATCGCCTTTACCTTGCCTCAGCTGACATAGGTATCCAGCTGCGCACAATGTCACGTGGCGAAAGTTCAGCGTCGGCTTTGGACTGCATGAATTATGGCCTTGCTACTGTTGTGAATGCCAATGGCAGCTTAAGAGAGCTGCCGGAAAAATGCGTCCTAATGCTCCATGACGAGGTCACCATGGAAGAGTTGCAAGGGGCACTGGAGACTTTGCACTCCGATGCGTCACTTCGAAAGCAATTAGGGGAGAACGCTAGAGCCTATGTGCTCAGTCACCGAACCCCCTCACGGATTGCTGACCTCTATGCGGCAGCCATCGAACGGTTTTCCTTTAGCCCTGCAAGCATTCGCCATTCCATATTGCACGAACTGAGCCACAATCATGACCTTCCTGATGACGAAACAGACCGTTTCGCCATTGCCGAGGCTATTGCAGAAACCTTTCCTGACCAATGCGGGCAGAAACAACTGTTGATCGATATTTCCGCACTCGTTGTGGAAGATCTGAAAACCGGTATTCAGCGAGTAGTCCGGAGTATCGTAAAAGAACTGCTTGAAGAACCACCACAAGGGTTCCGTATCGAACCTGTCTTTATGGAGCAAGGTGAACGTGGGGTTTTTTACAGCTATGCACGACAGTTTACCTTAAACCTTCTTGGTATTGATTCAAATCCCTGTTCTTTGCTCAAAGACAATCCCGTTGATGTCCACGCAGGAGATATTTTTCTTGGCCTCGACCTTTGCCATAATGTGCGACATGGTCATAAATTTTTCGAAAAGTTCCGGCGAGATGGCGGGCTGGTTTACTTTGTTGTCTATGACTTGCTGCCACTCAGCTTCCCGAATTTTTTCCCACCGACTGTAGAGAAGCATCACTCCGAATGGATGGAAATTGTTGCCCAGTGTGACGGTGCTTTATGTATTTCGCGCTCAGTAGCCGATGACGTGAAGGCTTGGTTTGACAGTGTTCAGCCCCAACGCCACAGGAAGTTCAGCATCGGGTGGTTCCACTTGGGTGCCGACATTGAAAAAAGCATCCCGACTAAGGGTTTGCCTGAAGACTTCCACACCGATTTACAAAAACTTGCTTCTGCGCCAACCATTGTAATGGTTGGCACGGTTGAACCGCGCAAGGGGCATGGGCAAGTGCTGAAAGCATTTGAACTGCTCTGGATGACCTGCATAGAGGTTAACTTGGTTATCGCAGGAAAAAAGGGGTGGATGGTTGAAAAATTGGCCGCATACATTGGGGAGCATAAAAAGCTGAACCAGCAACTTTTCTGGTATGAGAATATCAGCGATGAGGCTCTCCAGAAGCTCTATACAATTGCTGACGGTGTAATAATGGCATCCGAAGGGGAGGGATTCGGCCTGCCACTTATCGAAGCCGCACAGCAAGGTTGTCCTGTACTTGCACGCGATCTTCCAGTCTTCCGTGAAGTTGCCGGTGAACATGCGTCCTATTTCAATGGGAAATCTAGTCTGAAGCTTGCCTCTGTATTGATAAAATGGATTGCTGACATCAGAAAAGGTGCGGTTATCCTTTCAGGAGGAATGCCATGGATGACTTGGAAAGAGAGTTCAACCCAGGTCATGAACCTCCTGACAGACAGTCAGAATAACAACTGGCTGTATCAATGGGAAAAGAGTTCCAGAACTTTACCACCTCATCAGGCAGATTTTCTACGAGAGCCGGTTTCTCCAAAGAATATCGCTGTTGATCTTACACCTGTTCTGCCAGGAGGGGAGAACGGTGGAGCAAAGGTGTTTGTGCTCGAGTTGCTGCGCATGCTTGCCAGAATGAAGCCCGATACCCAGTTTATTTTGCTTACGCGAGAAAGTTCTCACAAAGAATTATCCTTTCTTGACCGCCAGAATATGAAGCGAGTGATGGTGCTTGCTGAAGAGCGAATTAGAAATCCCTCGGCAAAACCTGTTGAGCGGCTTACATTATGGACGGAGCGCACTTTATGGGGCTGGAAAAGGAGTGCGTTGAAGCGACTGAAAGTCTTCCGTCCGGCATCCGACAGCTTGCTCCATGATATGGGTGTAGACCTGCTATTTTGCCCGTTCACCTCACTGCATAATGCCGAACATGGAATACCGGCTGTCTGCACAATTTACGATCTGCAATACAAAACCTACCCTGAGTTTTTTACCCCTGATGACCTTTCTCACCGTGACCGGGTCTTCGTGGATGCCTGCCGACGGGCTGCGGCTATTACAACAATTTCAGAGTATTCTCGGAAGTCAGCCATTGCTCACGGCAATATTGACCCCTCCATCATTCGCACCATTTACCTGCGTATGTCGCAACGTATTCAATCCAATACCTTGCCGACAGATAAATTACTGAATCGCCTTGGGCTTAAAAAACAAAAGTACCTGCTCTACACTGCTAATTTCTGGAAGCACAAAAACCACGAAACCCTTTTGACGGCATTCGGGTTAGCCTGCAACGATAGTCTGGATTCAGAGATGAAGCTTGTCTGTACAGGAGCACCCAGTGAGAGGCAACAATTATTGCTGAAGAAGACTCGCTATATGAAGCTTGAAAGTAGGGTAATCTTCCCAGGATATCTGCCCAATGATGAGCTTGCGCTTCTTCTTTCGAACTCCGCCGGAACGATTTTTCCCTCACTCTACGAAGGATTCGGTTTACCAGTCCTTGAAGCCATGGCTGCCGGAGTTCCTGTTGCATGCAGCAATACCAGGTCGCTTCCGGAAGTTGTTGCTAATGCTGCGCTTCTGTTTGACCCGACCAGTCCCGAGCAGATTGCCTGGGCTATGCTGTTTTTGGCTGGAAAGGATCAACTTCGATTGCAACTTATACAGGATGGTCTCCAACGGGCTGCTGAATTCTCAGATCAGGAAAGGATGGCCAGGGAGTATTGGGAGCTTTTTGAAGATGCCATGACCGCGAACAACACGCGTAAGCTTCAAGAAAACGTATGGGATGTTTGGCTCAAAAATAATAAACATTGCACGACGAAAGCTTCTCTTCTTACAGTCAGCATCGTTACCCCCTCCTTAAATCAAGGACAGTTCATCGAACGCACCCTGATGAGTGTAGCAAATCAAAATTGGCCTGGCATTGAGCATGTGGTTTTTGATGGGGGCAGCACCGATAACACGATAGATATTCTCCAGAAGTTCAGTCTGCCGATCAAGTGGGTTTCGGAAAAGGACAAAGGGCAGAGTGATGCAATTAATAAAGGAATACGCACAACAGAAGGAGACATTATCGGCTGGCTCAATTCCGATGATATCTATTACCCTGATACCATTGCCCGTATCGTTACCTTTTTTACAGAACACCCGGAAATTGATCTCGTTTACGGCCAGGCTGATCACATCGATGTGAATGACCGACCATTTGAGTCTTACCCCACTGAGCCGTGGAACAGTGAACGCTTCAATGAAGTCTGCTTTATCTGCCAGCCAGCGGTCTTTTTCAGGAGGCAGGTGGTAGAACAACACGGCTTGCTTGATGAGTCATTGCACTACTGCATGGATTATGAGTACTGGCACCGCCTGGCCGGCGCTGGAGTGCGATTTGCATACCTGGAGGAAAAACTTGCAGGTTCAAGGCTCTATGCCGACAATAAAACACTAGGCTCGAAAGTGAAGGTGCACCGTGAAATAAATGACATGTTTCAGCGTCGGCTTGGAGCTGTACCAAAGAGATGGTTGCAGAATTATGCGCATATAACCATGCATGAGCGACTCGAAGGACACATGACTTCCCGGATGGAGTTTAATTTCCGTTATTTTATCGCTAAATTACGCTGGAAAAAATTGTGATATATCAATGACGCACACCTGCAACGCATGAGTATAGAAGTAAAACTGGCGCTGGTGTTGCCATGTTTCAATGAGCATGAATCGCTTGATCTTGCTGCATCTGAACTTTCTGCTTTATTGAAAGAAATGGCCGCGGAGGGAGTAATTTCTGGCGACTCGTTCATTTTTTTTGTTGATGATGGAAGTACAGACGATACATGGTCAAAAATTGCCCGGCTGAACAGAAAGAATCCAACTGTCAAGGGATTAAAACTTTCCCGGAATTTTGGCCATCAGGCAGCATTGCTTGCTGGTCTTACTGCGGTGACTCGTGACTGTGATGCTGCAGTATCTCTTGATGCCGACCTGCAGCAGGATACGTCAGTACTCAGAGAGTTTCTTGCCGAATTCCGCAATGGCGCCGATATTGTACTCGGCGTTAGAAAAGACAGGGAGACCGACGGATGGTTTAAGAAAAAGACAGCACTATCATTCTACACTCTTATGAAAGTGATGGGGGTCGACATTGTATCCAATCATGCCGATTACCGTCTGATGAGCAGAAAAGCTCTTGAAACATTGGCTCTTTTCCCTGAACAGAATAATTTTTTGCGCGCAACCTGCCTGATGCTTGGGTACCGGGTAAGTACCGTGCTGTTTGATGTCAAAGAAAGAAAATTCGGACAATCAAAGTACACCCTGAAAAAAATGATGAAACTTGCTGTACACGGCATTACATCATTCAGCATTGTGCCCTTACGGATTGTGGCAGGTATTGGTGTTCTTCTCTTTCTGTGCAGTATGATAATGTTGGTGTATGCTCTCTGGCAAGTCTTGTTTGTTGGCAATACTGTTCCTGGATGGGCATCAACTATTGTCCCTATTTATTTTATTGGCGGAATACAGCTCATCTGCCTCGGTGTAGTCAGTGAGTATATTGGTCAGATTTATACAACTGTAAAAAATCGTCCGAGGTGGATTTGTGAAGATAAACTTGAGTAACCCTTTTTTTGCTGCCATCCTGTTTGTGATCTATGTCGCTACAAGTTGCTCTGGTTTATATTTTATGAAAGCTGCTGCGGGATGGAAAACACCCTCTTTTATACTTGGCTTCGGCCTTTACGGAGCCGGTGCGTTAATGTGGATGGGAATCCTCAGACTTTTCCCGTTGTCGTTTGCTTTTCCAATAGCAGCTGGTGCTCTGGTGGTCGGCACAACACTGATTGGTGTATTTTTTCTTAATGAAACTGTTTCTATCTGGCACCTTTCAGGTTCGGCTTGTATCATTGCGGGCATTGCCTTGATTGCGTCTAGACTATAAGATTTGTAAAAACTTTTACCGCAGGAATCGAACAAAAAAGAATCTATTTCTAAAACCTTTATGGGTAATAATGTAAAACATAATGCCCATTGGCATTCTGGTCTGCTCAGTGTTTTTTTTGCAGTTGTCATTACCTCTCTTGCCGAGTGGGTTCTAACCATTAATGGCCTAGGCCCAATTGATGATCATCAGTTTATACGCACATTATTTCAAGGCAAAAGCTTTGGCGCATATGTTTCGCCTGAAGTGGGCCGCTTTTTTCCCTTAACAGCGCAGGAGTTTGTTTTTGCTTCGTGGCTCTTTGCACCTTCTCCCACTCTGTTTTTTGCAATCAATGCAATCAAAGTAATTGTATTAGGATTTGTATTGCATCGTTGCCTTGCATTGACAAAAATCAATGTCCTGTCGATTGCTGTTTTATGGTGCGTCATCTTGTTTTCAACCGGTTTTGCTAATGCGATATGCAGATTACATGTCGGAGAGTTGAATATCCTTTTGTTAACGCTTTTTTTTGTATGGTCAACCTTATCGATTGGTTCGGCAGGTCAACAACGTTCAATGTTTGAACACATCGTTGATGTTGCAGGTGTGGTGGCTTTAGTGTCCGCTTTTTTTTATAAGGAACTGGTTTTTGTTTTCGCTATTTCATTTGGCACTTCTGAGCTCATACGTCATTATCGCGTAACTCACAACATTGCACAAACACGAGTATGGGGAATAATCGTGTTCGGGCTTTGCTATATTGCAGGCTACAGCATTTGGCGTACTCTTTACTCCTCAGGTTCTTATGCTGACTTCCATGCATTGTCCACTATAGATATCGTTTTACTTTTTTCACGTAATGACCCTTTTATCATATTTATTGTTTTGCCTCTGACGTCACTTCGATTATTACTGATCATTCGAGATGCAACCCGCCACACCATCTATGATTCTTTTCTGGCTGCTGCAAGTGCCTATACTGCTGCATTTATAGCACTGGGGATGTATAACACCTATTATCTGCTGCCAGCCTATGGCTTTGCCGTATGTGGGGTTGCCGGAATCCTTGCTATACCCTCCGCCAACATAATTTATAAACGGGTTATTTTAAGTGTTGCCTCTGTCTTTTGTGCAAATACGTTGCCGGTTGCATTGGCGGATCTGCAGTCTCTGCATCTGATTGCTAATAATCATTATAGGTTTGTTCACGCTCTTTCGGAATGGATCTGGAAGAATCCGAAGGATAACCAGAGACCACGTAATATTGTTCTTGTCGGAGTAACTCCTGGAAATGGAGTTGAGGTTATGATTAGTTTAACAACATTTCTTGTCTCACTCGGCACGCCTGAATCTTCTTTTCTAGTTATTGCTACTGAGGCAACTGACAATCGTAAAATCAGCAATTTTTATAAGTTTGGTAATACTGGCGGATACAAGCCAGTCAAGAATGATCTTCTCGTCTATAACCCTTATCAAAACGTTGTTATCCGCCCGCCGCTTCTTTCACCATCATACCATGAAGTTCTGCGAAGTGAATCGGAATGGGCTTTGCCTCGATGGTCTCTTGGAGAGTGGCTCCGTAACTATCTGCGAGATCCAAATGAATTCAAATCCATACTGGCTGAACAAATGAAGTATGCGGGTTATGCTGCCATGCTGCTTGATCGGCCTGTTGTTCAAGGCACTGTAAGACATCTTCAATCAACTTCTTACAAAATCGGACTTATAGGCTTGCACCCCCGAATGCGGGCAGGAGTAACAAGTCAATTTGAGGTTTTAATCCAAAATTCAGGGCAAGAGCAGTGGCCTTCAAATGGCACATTGGACCCTGGTATGTTTGTCAACATATCTTATCGATGGTTCAATGCAGACAATCAGATGATTTTGGAAGGCAAAGGGTCACCGACCCCCGAAGCCATGTCACCGCATGATATAGCAAAGGTTACACTTCTTTTGGCAACACCAAACAAAGCCGGTAAATATAGGTTAGTTATCAGTCCGGTACAGGAAGGCGTTCAGTGGTTCCCTGGAGTTGAGTCTCATGAGATAGAAATTTATTAGGAAAATGGTTCCGTGATTAGCCATTATTGCGCCGTAGGGGCGACCCTTGTGGTCGCCCTCCGTGGTAGCTGTGAAGCAAATACTGAATGATATCAGAAAAGCTTACGGAGTTACTTGTTGCAGATCGCTTATATAACGACGACTTCATGTTTTAAGTTGTTAATACAAAGAAGTAAGAGCCTGATCAAAGAATATGATTTTCAAAATACGGGGAACTGAATTCGACTGAAAGCTTAGAACTAAAAAATAAACAGTAATGAGAGCGTTAATATGCGGTATTTCAGGGCAGGATGGGGCTTATCTTGCCCGACTTCTGCTTGAAAAAGGGTATGAGGTTATTGGAAGTTCACGTGATGCTCAGATAAGCAGTTTCAGTAATCTTGTCCGACTGAATATTCGGGATAAGGTGCGCTTGGAATCAATGGCTTTGAATGATTTTCGAAGTGTGCTTCAGATAGTGAGCCGGACTCAACCTGATGAAATATATAACCTTGCCGGCCAAAGCTCCGTCGCCCTCTCTTTTGAACAACCGGTAGAAACCCTTGAAAGCATTTTGTCTGCCACCATAAACCTGATGGAAGCCATACGATTTCTTGATCGTCCCATTCGTCTCTATAATGCGGGGTCTGGCGAGTGCTTCGGCGACACTTTAAAGGATGCTGCACATGAAGATACTCCGTTTCGCCCGAGAAGCCCCTACGCCGTTGCAAAAGCCGCATCGTTCTGGCAGGTTGCCAATTATCGTGAAGCGTATGGATTGTTTGCTGCAACAGGGATTTTGTTTAACCATGAATCGCCGTTACGACCAGAACGGTTTGTTACCCGAAAAATAGTTGCTGCCGCCTGCCGAATCGCCAATGGAAGCGGTGAACGACTGCGATTGGGAAACACAACCATTCAGCGTGACTGGGGATGGGCTCCGGAATATGTTGAGGCTATGTGGCGCATGCTGCAGAGAGAACGTGCTGAAGATCTTGTGATTGCAACCGGACAAAGCCACTCACTCTCAGAATTTGCTGAGCTTGCTTTTCAGTATTTTGGCTTGAATTGGCATGATCATACCGATATCGACCCTTTGATATTCCGCACAACAGATATTCCCTATAGTTGCGGAAATGCAGAAAAAGCATTACGTATAACCGGATGGAAAGCTCAGACCGACATGCCTGGAGTTGTGTTGAAAATGATAGAAGCTGAAGGCTCTTTACTCAGTGCTGAGTGCTGAGTGCCGGTCACTCAGTGCTTCAGTTGCTTTCCATAGCCTCCACGAAGACCAAGAAAGGGTTTCTCGATAGTTTCATAGCTGAGTGTTGCCGCCATCCAGGTTAGAAGATACAGCCCGCCCGCCATTATAGCACCATCAATAATGGCATTCCCGGAGATAGTCCATACTCCAAAAGCCTCAAAGGTGAGGTAAATAACCAGGGCATGCATCAGATAAAATGAAAAACTGATTTCCCCGCCGCGCAGCATAAACCGGTCGAGCCATTTTGGCAATGCAAAATTAGCAGATACCCAGCCTGTAATAAACAAAGCCCAACCGCCGGCTTCCAGCATCGACCAGAAAATCCAGAATACCTGCTTTTGGTTTGGCAGAAAAAAGCTGGCATACCGGGCCTGAACGGCACTGTTGACAAATACAACAATACTGGCAACAAGCAACAGCAGAGTACCGCGTCGTGACAGAATATCCTTAAAGCGGCTATACAACATAGCTGCTAACATACCAATGAGAAACTGATCAAAACGACCAACGAGGGTTGAGTATAACATGTGTTTACTTCGCTCTGTAACACCATACGCCCCCAGTTTGAACAACAGCATGAGCAGCAGCAGTTTCAGCAGGTAGGAGGGTCCTTTTTCACGGGCAAACCTGCCGATAAAGGGAAAAAGCAGATAGAAGGTGAATTCCAGGGAAATACTCCATGCTGCACCGGTAATAAAGTGGTTTGATGTTGGTGCTTTGCCAATGTTGGAAAAAAACAGATAGAGAATGTCTTGGGGCCTGAAGTCGTCACGAACAATAGATATTGCAATAAAAAATACCGTTAAAAACATGGGGAAAATACGCAGAAAGCGGTTGCGTATAAACCGGCGGTAGTCAATAACCGGGTTATGCAAGGCTATAAGCATGAACAAAAAACCGGACAGGGTAAAAAAAAGACCTACTCCGGTATGTCCTTCGCTGATAAGACCAAGCCAGGGAGAGTCACTCTGCGCCTGCCAGTGAAAGTAGTAGTAATGAGAAAAATGGAAAAAGAAGACCAATGTGGCAGCAAAAAAACGCACATGGTCAAGACGCGGAAGATGCGGCAGGTTATTTGAATTCATAACGCGTACAGCACTGGTGACCGGTTGTTGAAAAGATCATACACCATAATCAACAATAAAGAAGTGTTTACAGCTTATTTTAAACGTAATCGATGCATGTCTGACCTTGTTTCCATGGGTCAGTGAGCACACCGGTGAAAGTGTGCCACCTTGTTCAGGCCAGATTCGCTGTTAAAACGTACACATTTTTTTCCAGTTTCTTTCTTTTCAATGACTTAACCCGCATAAACCTCATAAATAATTCCATTGGCAACAACACCTGCCACATTCGCAATGTTCTCTGCAGAATCCGAGAACTGTGCAAGAACCTTTGCCTGAGTGTTTGCATGTATGGTTAATGTGTTCAGCCACCAGTTATAACCTGCCTGATCATAAGTGCGGCCAAGGACATTCTGATAAAGAAGGGTGAGAAAGTTGGCATCGGTTGGATTGACTCCATACATATCCGTGAACTCCTGGCTATGGCTAAAACCGAGAGCTACATCGTTTAACGAGGTACCACCAGCCATAGACTTATACCAGAAGCCTAACCCAGCATAATCTGGTGCACGATCAAAGGCTGCTTTATAGATTCTGTATGACTCAGAAAGTGTCGTACTTGGCGTTGCAACAATAGTCAGTGTATGGTCTGTGAACTGAAGCTTTTCGACGTTGAAAACCGTATCAGTACCGTCAGTACCGACGTTATCGTGTATAGAAAATCCAGAGCCGGATGGCGTGATGGTGTAATGAGCATTCTTACCATTAAAAATAACAGTATCAACTCCTGTGCCGCCAGTGAAAGTATCATTTCCTGTGGCACTATGAAACGTATTGTTGCTTGTTCCGCCGGTATTTGAGGTACTAGTCATAATGATGGTCGTCGGATTGCTGCTGGTACCGGTGACCGTTCCAGTGAACATTAGCGCTGGATCTGTTGATGTTTGAATCTCAGCGCTCACATGAGGGTTTGTGCTGTTCATGCTTGACCATCCCGTAAAATTGATAACGGTAGTGTAAAGCGGTCCTCCGTCAATTGAGCTTTCAAAGCTTAACGCAGAAAATATTCCTTGATCTGGCAGATTGTCTCCATTGGTATCAATGAGCTTAACAGAGAGAGCATTTGGCAGGTTGGCAGTAGCAACAACATTTTCAGCATCTTTGGTCTGCCAGATAATAGGTATTTCATGAAGAACATCATCCCCTGTTCCATGCGTGTAAAAAGGAATTATTGTTGGCCGACCCTGACCGTCAAATGTTGTACCGAAACCAAGATCTATAATCCCACTGGCTGTAAAGTGAGTCGTATCGCTCCAGGTTACTACATAATCTTTAGTGCTGTGCTGATCACTTTTCTTCGTCATGTGATCAATCACGCCGTTAAGGTCACTATCAAGCAAAGACCATGTTTGTTGAGAGTTTGATTCATCACCGGGTATGGTAAACGTTGCAATAAGGGAATCTCCAGCTGTGGTATCTGGTATAAGTGTAAATAAAGTATTCAGCGAGTTTAACATAATAATTCATTTTGATTAGGATTATGGAAAAGACGGAATTCTTTTGGATATCGTTATCACACAGCAAGAGGTCAATTACATTTTCATTCAGTTAAAAGTGACCAAACAATTGATATCAGCCCTATTCAAAAGGAGTTCCAGACCATGAAACAAGTTACAACGATACTCTGTGAGTTTCTAATAATCGCGTTTTTCCGGTAAAGACAGAACAAGCGTAACAGGATGAATTAAAGTGGACCCCAACCTGTAGACAAAAAGTGGCTGAGGGTGAGTAGGCCGAGGGAATTTCACCCTCAGCCCCTCGCAAAACCGGACATGAACCTCTCGACTCATCCGGCTTCCATCATCCAACCATTGTAAAGCACCCCA
>CAIXLG010000050.1 GCA_903920215.1 uncultured Chlorobiaceae bacterium | reverse complement strand
TCTTGAAGACCATTTGGAGGCTTCGTTAAGGATGATGGAACATGATACACCAAGAGTACATTCAATCGTTGCTTGGCCTTGGATAATGAATTCATTATCGATTTAGAAATGGAATTACCCCCTCTTCAGATAACTCCAACACGACATCTTTCAACGATGCGTACTCATCAACATACAGATTCCGACGTCGTTTCCAGACCTGACTTCGATTCTTACCATGTGACACAGCAACAGCTTCGTTGTTTTGACTCTGCAGCATGTCAAACAACAAGCTGGCGTCTTCGCACTTCCAGTCGCGAGTCAACGCAAACATGACTTCAAGAAGTTTGCTTAACTGCGAAGCCAAACGCCGATCAGGAAGTTCAATACGGAAGCGAGAGCGTTTCCGACTTTTGTCCGCTAATTCCTCGCGAGCTTCAGCAAGCCCAGGCCCCAACATGCCATACGCGAGTTGAGGGTTTAGCGGGGTAGTAATCTCACCGTAGTGGACGACATATCGAAGTTGGGAACCAAAATTCCCTCTAAGCCGAGCCTCCTCCAACCAAACCACAACCTTCACGGCATCAAGCAGGGTACTCACTACACCTTGAAACTCATCGCCAAGTGTGATTGTAAGAGGTGACAGTATTCCCTCAGAGAAAAACGAGTTAGCGGTGCCTACAAGATTCTCAAATTCTCCCATGAGTTGCTGGGGTTCTCTGCTCCGACTTGCGATTACATCAGCCATGACCACAAAATAGTTGGGCATGTAAACCTCATATTATTATTTCTAAAGACCTTGTCTTGGTATCATAAATACTGACCCTTATGTATTTGCTTCATCTATAATGATACCATTTTTTGGAGTTTCAAGGATCGGTATGTCAAATAATAAGGAGATTGATACGACTAAACAGCAGATTTTATAATGATAACCCATAGAGGGCTAATCAATTGAAGGTATGATAACCTACCAAGGCTATAATATATACGTAATATTCAGCAAACTTCCCTGATGCAGTTATTTTCATCGAATATGGTGTCCTGATCGACAATGTTTTCAGGCAGCCTCTAATTGTTCTTATCGAAATGGGTTAAGTGAAAATAAACTTTGCTTAAAAATGCCGCCTCGATTACGTAAATACAGCTAGTCATGAACGTCCCTGACCATTAAAGGAAAACGGCAGGGTAACATTTCCTGCCTGACAAAAGTCAATTGATTGAAGCTCTAATGCATAAAGGGGAATCCGGATCATATTTAAACCAACTCCCGGCCCGGCAACTCTGTTCCACGATTCATTATATCAAAATACCTGCTGTAACTGAACAAGCGGTTTCGCTTCTGCTTAGTCAGCTCAGTCACAATCCCCAGACGGACAAGATGCTCAAGTGCTTTGTTCACAGTAGCATGGGTTATACCTGTCTTTTCAACAATCAGTCCTGACGTAGCAATCGGATGTTCTATCAAAACCCTGTGAACCTGCACGATGGATGCTGCTGCCCTGCCAAGCTCAATAATATTTGCCCGGTCTTTGTTCACTAAATCGAGAAGCTGTTGAGCTGTTTCAACAGCCTGGGTTGCAGTAACAATGACAGCTTCAGCAAAGAAATCAAGCCATGCTTCCCAGTCACCAGTGAGGCGGACATTGTTAAGGAGTTCGTAATAATATTGAGAATGTGTCTTGAAATAAAGACTCAGATAGAGCATCGGCTGTTGCAGCACCTCCTGCTCACAGAGGAGCAAAGTAATCAGAAGACGACCAAGACGTCCGTTCCCATCAAGGAATGGGTGAATCGTCTCAAACTGCACATGGGCAAGTGCTGCCTTGATCAGGATGGGGGTAGGTTCTGGTTGATCGTGTAAAAACAATTCCAGCTTTCCCATACACTCCATAACCTTTTCAGGCGGTGGAGGCACAAATGCCGCATTACCCGGTCGTGTTCCGCCAATCCAGTTCTGGCTTTTACGAAACTCACCAGGAGTCTGGTTACTCCCCCTTCCTTTTGTCAGAAGAATGCCATGAACCTCTCCAATCAATCTTAAAGACAGCGGAAAGCCTTCAGCCAAGCGCTTCAGACCATAGTAAAGTGCCCTGACATAGTTGCTGACCTCCAACACATCATTCAAAGGAACTCCCGGTTCCTGATCAAGCTCGAACAACAGAAGATCAGAGAGCGATGACTGGGTTCCTTCAATCATCGATGACAGGACAGCCTCTTTACGAACATACATATAGAGAAAAAGCGATGTGTCAGGAAGTAGCCTCGAAACACTGTCTAAACGACCAAGAGCCAACAACGCCTTGTCAAATTTGCTGCGCAATTCCGGAGTCCAGTCAATTGACGGATCCGGTGGAAGTGGAGCCAGAACAAAGGCCAGAACGCTCTCACCAACCGTCGCTACCTTTGCATAATGTCCCTGAAGCTCTCGTTGCATGCAAATAAGTTTTATCCTAAAATAAGATTGACCATTATTTTAGGATATTAGCTAATCCTAAAATAATGCCCATAAACTTTGATGAAGAAAAAAAGAGATGTTGGCCTATAATCAGCTGAACAACAACTGACGAAGCGGCTGGAAAGCTTGGGATTCGGCGGGATTACCTGTTTTTAAGAACGTTGAGGCTATGACCTCGTGTGGGACACTTATGGACTCTCACTCGAATCTCGTAACCTGGACAATCATTTCCATGCTTTCAATATTAAACAAACCAATATGCTCTCCGTATACAGCATGAAAATGCGGTGGGGGATGGTCGCAAAAAAAACAACTTGATATTCAAGCAGGAACGCGCTGATTCCCTTTCGTGTAAGATGAGGTCAGCTTGAAGCTGATTCCCTCATTCTTTGTTATAGCGTGAATAACCTGGAAGAGGTTCTCCATCCTCGGATTACCTGAAGGTGCCAACATCCTATGTATGCTTTTACTGGATTTATCAAGCTCCTCTGCTAACCTCTCAAAACCTATAGTAGAATTTACCAGATCTCGAAGCAGTGCTTTACCAACAGCTGTGTCACCTTCCAGAAATGCACCTATTGCTTCATCAAATAATGCAGCACGAAATTCAGGATCACGCTCTACCCGTGCTTTGATTATGTCTTTATATGATCTGCTTAGGAGGCGTGCAAAAATAACTTGAACATGTAAGCTAATTTTCTTATCATAATGTTATGGATACCATGACATTAGTAAGGGAAAAATATACCGCATTGCGAGGCCACCTTGATGAAGCT
>CAIXLG010000049.1 GCA_903920215.1 uncultured Chlorobiaceae bacterium | reverse complement strand
GAATGTCAGTGATGAAGAGAGTACACCAACCCCTCAGCAGCCAGTCATTGCTGATAAGAAACCAGGCCGCAATGATGAATGCCCTTGCGGAAGCGGAAAGAAATATAAAAACTGTCACGGCCAGCAGCCCTGATCACTTGAAAACGTTTAGCGGGTACCAATGAAACACACAGAAGTTGAAGTTACTCCTGCCATTGCTGCAGATCACGGTTTGAATGCGGAAGAATATGGCCGTATCTGTACCATTCTCGGAAGAACACCTTCGTTTACCGAAATTGGAATTTTTTCTGTTATGTGGTCGGAGCACTGCAGTTATAAAAACTCCATTGCCGTCCTTAAAACGCTCCCCCGAGATGGCGAGGCTCTCTTGACCTCTGCCGGTGAAGAAAATGCAGGCCTGGTCGATATCGGCGACAACTTGGCGGTAGCCTTCAAGATTGAGTCGCACAACCACCCATCAGCCGTTGAGCCCTACCAGGGTGCAGCTACCGGTGTCGGTGGAATTCACCGCGATATTTTCACGATGGGTGCCCGTCCTGTGGCATCGCTCAACTCGCTCCGCTTCGGCTCTCCGAAAGACCCTCATGTGCGTTTTCTCGTTGATGGTGTCGTGCGCGGCATAGGAGATTACGGCAACTCGTTTGGAGTCCCGACGGTCGGCGGCGAAATTTATTTTGAAGAGGGATATACCGGCAATCCTCTGGTGAATGCCATGTCAGTCGGCATCGTTGAGCATAACAAAACCGTGAGTGCAACAGCCTATGGTGAGGGAAACCCTGTGCTTATTGTCGGCTCCTCAACCGGCAGGGATGGCATCCACGGTGCAACATTCGCGTCTGAAGATCTGAGCGAAGCCTCAGAGGACAAACGCCCGAGCGTCCAGGTTGGCGACCCTTTTGCAGAAAAGCTTCTCCTTGAAGCCACCCTCGAAGCCATTGCAACCGGCTATGTTGTCGGCCTTCAGGATATGGGCGCTGCCGGCATCACCAGCTCCACATCCGAAATGAGTGCAAGGGGCATTGAAAAACTCGGAACTGGCGGCATTGAAATTGACCTGGATCTTGTACCGATTCGTGAAGCCGGCATGAGTGCCTACGAAATTATGCTTTCCGAATCACAGGAACGGATGCTGATCGTTGCGGCAAAAGGATTTGAAGACAAAATAATTGAGGTCTATCGTAAATGGGATGTTCTTGCTGTCACGATCGGCCGTGTAACCAGCGACAACAACTTGAGGGTTTTTCAGCATGGTGCAGTTGTTGCCGAAATACCAGCTGAAACGCTTGTTCTTGGAGGAGGCGCTCCTGTCTATATCCGTGAAGCCGTTGAAAAAAAGCCGGAAACACCGCTGCCAAAACTTGTTGAGGATAAAGAGCTTGACTTCAAGACACTCAGCAGTGAGCTGCTTTCACGCCCCAATATTGCAAGCAAGCAATGGGTTTATCGCCAGTATGACTCCATGGTGCAGACCAACACCGTTACACCGGTAGGCCATACAGACGCTGCTGTTATCCGTATCAAAGGCTCCCGAAAAGGGCTGGCCATGAAAACCGATTGTAATGCCCGTTACGTCTATCTCAATCCCCTGGCTGGCGGTAAAATTGCCGTTGCCGAGTGTGCCCGGAACATTGCCTGTTCTGGTGCAAAACCGCTGGCAATCACCAACTGCCTGAATTTTGGCAATCCCTATAAACCTGAGGTTTATTTTCAGTTCAAGGAATCGGTTCGGGGCATGGGCGAAGCATGCCGTGCCTTCAACACACCGGTAACCGGCGGAAATGTCAGTTTCTATAACGAAACAAATATCGGTGGTGTGCGCTCAGCCATCTACCCTACTCCGACCATCGGCATGATCGGACTTCTCGATGACATCGACAATCTTGTAGGATCAACCTTCACGCACTCCGGTGATGCAATCCTTCTCCTTGGCTATCCTGAACTCACGCTTGAGGGTTCTGAATACCTTGTCATGCAGTATGCAACACCTGGTCAGGATGCTCCGGCCATCGACCTTGACCATGAAAAGAATCTCCAGGAGCTGCTTGTTTCGCTTGCCGGCAAAAAACTTCTGCACTCTGCACACGACATTTCCGATGGCGGGCTCTTTGTTGCACTTGCCGAAAAAGCAATCATGAACGCTGCCGCCCCCCTCGGATTCAAGGTTGAGCTTGAAGATTCCGACAGCGGTCCATTTCATATTCAGCAGCAGCTCTTTTCGGAAGCCCAGGGACGCGTTATTCTGAGCATAGCACCCGACAATGCACGTGAAGTAATTGAGGCAGCCAATAACCACAATGTTCCGGTCCGGGTTATTGGAAAAGTAGTCGATAGCGATGCAGTTATTTCGATAAACGGCGAAGAAGTTCTTCACTTCCAGATCGGAGAGCTTAGTGAGGCATACTATCACTCGCTTGAGCACGCACTGCACCTTGACGAACTCTTGTGACAAGCATTGACGAACATTAATCCTTCCCACTATGCTGCCGGTTCTGACTGCACTGGAAATGAAAAAGGCCGACAAGGCGGCAATAGAAGAGCTTCATATTGGCGAAACCCGTCTTATGGAGCTCGCCGGACGCGAATGTCTTCGCATTATAAAGGAAACTCTCAATACCGGGGACTCCCTTGCCGGCACCTCTTTTCTTCTGGTAGCTGGTAAAGGCAACAACGGCGGAGACGGCTTTGTGCTTGCCCGCCAACTCCTCAATCTCGAAGCCTCAGTTGACCTTGTCCTCCTCTATCCCGAAACCGATCTTAAGGGAGTCAATCGCGAAGGCCTTGCCACTCTTGAGGCCTATACGGCATACACTCCGCATCTGCGTATTTTTGCAAGCTGTGACGAAGCGATTCCTTATATCGACGAAACCTCCTATGACATGCTCATCGATGCCATTATCGGCACCGGCCTGCGGTTAACAGAGTCGGAGATAGAGCTTCCCTCTCCGCTTGTTGAGGGCATTGAACTCATCAACACTATCCGCAAGCGAACAGGCGCCCTCACTTTTGCCGTTGATATCCCCTCCGGCCTTGACGCAACCACAGGGGTGGCAGCCACTCCATCAATTGTGGCAGATGTTACCGTGACGATGGCATTCTTGAAAACAGGCTTTTACCTCAACAAGGGTCCGAATTGCTGTGGAGAAGTGCATGTTGCTGAAATCTCCATCCCCGGCTTCCTTGTCGAACCCGACTCCACCCTTTTAACTGATAGAGAGTTTGCCGCCGAACACTTCATACTCAGGGAACAGGCAAGCGCCAAGCATACTAATGGCAAAGTGCTCATTATAGCCGGTTCGCAAACCGAACACTCCTCAATGCTCGGCGCCGCTATACTATCTGCAAAAGCCGCCCTTAAAACCGGTGCAGGGTACGTCTGTCTATCAGTCCCGATTTCTCTTGCAGCAGCAATACATACCGCTCTTCCTGAAGTAGTTGTTATTGGAAGGGATTTATCCACTATACTCGAAAAAGCCGAATGGGCCAATGCTGTCATGATCGGATGCGGCCTCGGTCGCGACAGCGAGGCAATTGCCTTCATCACTCAGCTTCTTTCTCATCCTGAGATTTATGGGAAAAAGCTCATTCTCGACGCTGACGCCCTTTACGCACTCTCATCTACTGGAACTTCCGAAATATTAAAAAATTGCCACGAAGCGCTTCTTACACCCCATTACGGTGAATTCAGCCGTCTCTATGGAACTTCAGTGGAAGAAATAGCCTCGGACCCCATTGAAGCTGCAAGAAGGTATGCACGGCAACATAGAGTCTCAATGCTTCTGAAAGGCGCTCCAACCGTTATTGCTGACGCAGAAGGTTATGTGCTGTTAAACACAAGCGGCACTGAAGCTCTTGCTAGTGCGGGTTCTGGAGATGTTCTTGCTGGAATAATAGTTGCCCTGGCGGCAAAAGGAGCGGATATCGTTAATGCTGCAGCTGCAGCTGCCTGGTTTCACGGAAGAGCCGGAGACCTGGCATGCGATGTTGCAAGCCTGGTCTCATCGGGCATGGTTCTTGACTCGCTTCAGCAGGCCTTTCAGGAGGTTTTTGAAGTTGAAGAACCTCTCTGACCTCCTGTCAGGAATGTTTCAGGCTTCCTGGTCGCGAAGAAACTTTTTGATGTTGCGGGCCGCCTGACGGATCCGTTCCTCATTCTCGATCATGGCCACACGCACATACTCATCCCCATAAGCTCCGAATCCAATACCGGGGCTGACGGCAACCTTAGCTTCACTCAGCAGCTTCTTGCTGAACTCAAGACTTCCCATTGCCCTGAACGGTTCAGGAATTTTCGCCCATACAAACATGCTCGCCCTTGGAGTAACAATCGGCCAACCCGCATTTTCAAAGCTTTTGACCATCACATCGCGGCGCTTGCGATACACTTCGCAAATCTCCTGAACACAGCTCTGATCCTCAGTAAGGGCTATTGTGGAAGCTACCTGGATAGGGGTAAACGTACCATAATCGAGCCAGCTCTTGATCTTTTCGAGGGCGCCGATCAGTTTCGCATGCCAACCATGAAGCCGACACGCCATCCGGCCATGTTGTAGGTTTTCGACAGCGTGTAGCTCTCTACCGCTACATCCTTTGCACCGGGCACCTGCAGGATTGATGGGGTCACATAACCATCAAAGGTGAGCTCGGCATAAGCAATATCACTGATAATGTAAAAGCGCTCCTGGCGGGCAATGTCGACCAGCTTTTCATAAAACGGGAGTTCAACTGTAGCAGTGGTAGGATTGTTCGGGAAATTAACCACCAGATACTTCGGCTTTGGCGACGATTCACGCAGTGCCTTTTCAATATTCCGGAAAAATCCGGCTTCATCAAGGGTTAAATCATCATTCAGCTCAAGCTTCAGCTTGTGAACATTGCCACCGGCAAGAATAAATGCCTGAGAGTGAATCGGGTAACAGGGATCCGGAACCATAGCAAGGTCGCCGGGGTTGGTGATAGCCTGCACAAGATGCACATAACCCTCTTTGGAACCCATCGTAGCAACAACCTCACGATCAAGATCAAGATCAACGTTATACTTGCGCTTGTACCATGTACCCACCGCACCGCGAAGCTTGTAAATCCCTTTAGAAACAGAATATCCATGGGTTCGAGGCTTATTGATGCTCTCGATAAGTTTGTCAACAATATGCTGGGGAGTGGGACCGTCAGGATTACCCATTGAAAAATCAATAACATCTTCCCCCGCACGCCGCTCAGCCATTTTCAACTCATTAACCGCAGCAAACACATACTTCGGAAGACGCTTGATCTTGTCAAACTCAATTTCATCAAACATGATTTCGTATCAAAAAAATAGTTCATGACAAAAAAAGAAAAACCTCTGCATCATAAGCAAAAACATCATCATATCAATGCCCCCCAATAAATTTTCAGTCGGCAGTCAGCAATCCGGACTCACTACTCAGCCCTATCTTTCATCCTTGCCAACTGCCCACTGCCAACTCTTCTCTTCCTTCACTCAGCACTCAGCACTCAGCACTCAGCACTCGCAACTCAGCACTCGCAACTCAGCACTATCCTTCTTCCCTGCCAACTGCCGACTGCAAACAGCCAACTCTCGTCCTCTCAGCACTTTTTTCCACTCATCCCTCAGCAACATCATTAATAGTAATCATCTTCCCTCTGATGCCGGAGGGCGAGAATTGTTATGGTTTCCTGGTCTTCGATTTCAAACAGGGCAACATATCCGGCATTCCCGAATGAAATGAGAAGTTCACGTAACAACGGATTTTCATCTGTCGCCTTGCGGCAACTGAATGGAAAGCGTTTTAAAAACTCCAACCCTTGGGTTATGGCCTCCAGTGCTCGTGCAGCAGCATCATTATCCTCGACAAGCAGGAACCCATAAAGGCGAACAAGATCACTTTCGGCTTCACGGGTAAAACGTATCCGGTAGCTCAATGCTTTATTTGCTGTTTTGCTTTAGCAAGCATTTCCCCTAAGCAAGACAGGACTTCTTTGTCTGAGCGATACTCCCCTGTTTCTTTCGCTTTCTCACGTGACAGAAGGCCACGAGCAATAAATATTTTCTGGTTCTGACGTCGCTCAATGTTGCTGCGTATCGAATCCTCAATAAATCCTGAAAGGGTTTCCCCCTCCTGCAAAACACTTTCAGCAGCAGCGCGAAGTTCCGGTTCAACCCTCAAAGATGGTAACGATGCAGTTTTCATGGATGTTCGTTTGTCATGCGTTGCTTTTGCAGTGCAATTTAGCTAACAGCGCCATAATCGCCAATCAGTGCCATCGAATCATTTCCAATAGCCGACTGCCGACTCTTCTCTCCCATCTCAGTACTATCTTTCTTAACTGCCAACCGCCCACTGCCAATTATCTTTCATTCAGTTCAGGCTGTTATATCGCGCTGTTGAAGTAAGATCAACCAGTTTATGCAACGCATGTAAACACTCTGCCGCCCCCTGATGCCCTAATATATCTTTAATCCGCCAGGCTGCGCTTTGCGCATAAAATCCCATACTGAGCCTGCGCCCCTGCCCTTTTTCCTGTATTGCATTCGCAATACCTGTTTCTATAAATGCAACTTCCAGTTGCCACTCCTCGGGGTAAGCTTTCATCACTCCCCCCAACCTGTCATGAGCTGCTTTATACTCCCCGTCCTCGAGGTTCTTTATAATCCGCTGCAAAGTTCTTTTCATGGCCTCAATGCTCGTTATTTATCTCTATCCGATGAAATAGGCTATTCTTAAAAATACCTTTTTTTTATAATACATCAAGGACAGCTATGTCCTGAAAGAGAGCAACCAACCTGTTTTTTATAAGCCCTATTCTTCCTTTCCTCTCTTTATTTCCAAATACTGCCAACTGCCCACTGCCCACTGCCAACTGCTGACTGCCCACTGCTGACTGCCAACTCTTTTTTTCACTTCATCAATTATCGTATACTATGGTCACACATCCATAAAAACCCAATGGCTTTAGCTATGACTCCAGAGCAATTGTCACAAACGCTCGTTAAGAGCGAAGGTCTTGCCTACAATCCAATTGCTGTCAAATTTGTTAGCTCACTGAGTGAACTGCCCGAAGG
>CAIXLG010000048.1 GCA_903920215.1 uncultured Chlorobiaceae bacterium | reverse complement strand
TCCGATCTTGTATTTACCCGAAACAGTGGAGGTGAAATAACCAGTGTACCGGATCGAGAACGAATCTTTCTTCCCTGCCAACTGCCAACTTCTTCCCCTCACCCCTCCTCCCTCCGAACTCAGCACTCAGCACTCAGCACTCAGCACTATCTTTCTTCCCTGCCAACTGCCAACTTCATCCCCTCGCCCCTCCTCCCTCCGAACTCAGCACTCAGCACTCAGCACTCAGCACTATCTTTCTTCCTTGCCAGGGAGGTAAGATACCGGTGGGTATAAATCTTGTCGACTCTTGAGAGTTCACTCAGCTGGTCAAAGAAAACCACATCTACCCCGTATTGCTGACGAATCCGATCGATCATCGACATCCACAAAAGCGCTGTCATCTCAGCATCTGCTAACGCACGGTGAAATGTTCCTGTCTGATTAATGCCTGCATGTGTCACCAATGTCTGCAACTTATGGTTCGGAGAATCCTGATAAATCCTTCTTGATACAAGCAGTGAGCAGCAACAGTCGCCTTCGTATACCCGTTTCGCCCGCTTCAGCTCAAAATCAAGAAAACGGCGATCGAATGATGCATTGTGCGCGACGATATTATGACCATCTATAAACTCTGAAAACTCAGCCATCACCTTTTCACAGCAAGGCTGGCCCTTAAGCATCTCATTGGTGATGCCAGTATAACTCTCGATAAACGGACTGATCCTGAAACCTGGATTCATCAGCTTTTGAAAGCGGCCAACAATCTCCCCATGCTCAACAAGCACTGCACCGATTTCGATAGCCCGGTCACCATAATGCGGTGACAAGCCCGTCGTCTCAAAATCCAGCACCACCACACAATCCGCCAAAGTCCGCTGCATTCAATAACTACCAATTTTCATTATTACACCCGCAATGAATTAACCGTCAATTGCATTCCCTTCCAAATCTTTTATAAGTCCTATTGGTACTATACGTCCTATAGGCCCTATTCTTCTTTTATCACAACCACTGAGCCTTAAAAATAATTTGCAACTAAGACAAAATGGCGGAAAGCCACTCAATGTTTTGATTGATAAATTATATGACTTTGAAAAAATTGATCAAATTGTATAAAATAGCCGAAATGAGTAATATCTTTTTATGGAAAAGAGGATGCCACATTACGTTCATGCCTCCTGTTATTCAGTTTAAAGCCAAATAAATCATACCACTTATGAAATGTCCTGCATGTGGCCATCCCGACATGGTTGATAGAGTCCTGGATGAAACGCTCTCTTATGGCGGTCAATCATTAACCTTGCATAAAATGCATGGTGAGTTTTGCTCTTCCTGTGGCGAAGGCATTTGGGATGCGGAGAGTTACAGGCGCTACACTGAAGCCCAGGCTGGGTTAGTGAGATCAGTAAAGGGAGATGTAGGCGCTGATATTAGACGTATCCGTAAAAAACTCAATCTGACTCAGGCAGAACTCTCAAAAGTGTTCGGCATCGGAAAGGTTGCCTTTTCACGATATGAAAGAGGCGAAACCCGCCCCCCTGCCCCGCTCATAAAGCTTCTGAAACTCGTGGACCGTCATCCTGATTTATTAAAGGAAATGGGTAACGTGTAACAAGCGCGTTTCAGCGAGAAATCAAAATCCAGGCAAAACACCCTGTAACAGAACCAAAAAGAGACAGCATCAAAATAAGAACGACTGAGCACCCTCGCGTTGTCCGGTAATAGACGCGGTTGTAAAGTGCTTTCTTGGGATTGGTGATCCAGCCATAACCCTTGGGCGCCTTGAGCCCTGTGGACTGCCGTGCATATCGCTTCCATGAAGTGCGGGCGGCGATGCGCTTTTTAAGCGATGGTGTCCTAATCCCAACTTTCACAATAACCCAATTTTTTACTTTTACAGTCATCCCGACACAAAGTGAGGGATCTCTCCCCTCAGCCCTCAGCACTCAACACTCAGCACTCAGCACTCAGCCCTCAGCACTCAACCCTCAGCCCTCAGCACTCAGCCCTCAGCACTCAGCACTCAGCACTCAACCCTCAGCCCTCAGCACTCAGCACTCAGCACTTTCCCCCCCTCCTCAAGCAGCCGACTGCTGGTAAAGATGCCGTTGAAACCCGATAAAAGTCGAAAGAATTTTATCAGTACTCCCCAGTATAGCCACAGCATCAGGAAGCGCATGATATTTGAGCCGGAGCAGATGCGGCAATTTTTCCTGATCCAGCTCCCCTACCCCCGCCTCAACATACTGCGCAAGCACAAACTCGATAAACTCCTTCTGTCTTTCATCAAGTTCCGAGTAAATACTCTCTTGCGCTTCAGCAACCCTTACCTCCCTTGTAATCGGCCTGTGAGCAAAAGAGATAAATTCAAGCACATCAAACAGATCGCTATTTTCAGCATTGATGAGCTTCTGTATAGACTCCAGCTCCTGCTTTCCATATCCGGCATCAGCCAGCTTTTCGAGCAGGGTTCTCCGTGTTTTCGGGTCCGACCACAGCTCCTTGAGCTCCTCTTCGCTTTTGAAGAATTCCGGCAAAACACCGAACATCCCCTGAAGAAACTCTTCAACCGAAATCACCTTGCCATCGGCACTCCAGAACGACGTTGCAATCATGTGCTGAATTTCGCGCTCTTTACCGTCACTCAGCCTGATTTTGAGTTTTTTACGAGGCTCTGCGGGTGGTTCCGGAGGATCAGTTGACACTGGCGACAACGTCTCAGGATCATCCTGCAATATTGAGGGAACTCCATCTGTTATTGTGGTCTGATCAATAGGCTCACCGTCCCACTCCACATCCGAGAAGTGGTGGCAGGCATCAACAAAGTCGTAGATGGTGAAATACTCTTTTCCATCAAAAAGCCTGGTGCCACGACCAATGATCTGCTTGAATTCTATGAGGCTGTTGATAAGACGCAGCAGAACAACATTTCGGATATTGAGAGCATCAACACCGGTCGAGAGTTTCTGCGATGTGGTCAGTATGGTCGGAATGGTTTTTTCATTGTCCTGGAACTCCCGAAGATGCTGCTCTCCAAGTTCACCATCATTGGCAGTAACCCTCACACAGTAGTTTGCCTCACTACCGCTCTTGAATTGATTGATCAGATCGCGAATTACTGCTGCATGGGCCTGATTGGCACAGAAGACAATTGTTTTCTCCTTCTGGTTGATTTCGGAGAGCAGAATCTTCACCCGTCTGGCTTCGCGTGCCTTGATTTCTATGATACTGTTGAACTCCTGCTCTTTATAAAGCCTGCCCTCTTCCACTTCACCTTCGATGACCTGATCGTCGGAGGTATAGATGTAGTCGTCAATCGTAGTTTTTATCCGTTTAACCCTGAATGGAGTGAGGAACCCGTCGTTGATCCCCTCTTTCAGAGAGTAGATAAAAACCGGTTCTCCGAAATAGTTGTAGGTATCAACGTTATCGGTGCGCTTTGGCGTTGCTGTGAGGCCTATCTGCACGGCAGGTGCAAAATATTCGAGAATGCCCCTCCAGTGACTCTCATTGTTTGCTCCGCCACGGTGGCACTCGTCGATGATAATGAGGTCAAAGTAATCTTTTGGGTACTCGCCAAAGCATGGGCTGTTTTCCGGGCCGGTCATGAAGGTCTGGAAAATGGTAAAAAAGATGCTCCCGTTAGTTGGCACTCTGCCTTGCTTGCGAATCTCATCTGGCTTGATGCGCAGAAGTGCATCCGCAGGAAAAGGTGAAAAGGCGTTGAAGGCCTGATTGGTCAGTATGTTTCTATCGGCAAGAAACAGAATGCGCGGTCGTCGTTTGCCATCTCGGTTGAGGTTCCATCGGCTCTGAAAAAGCTTCCAGACAATCTGGAAGGCAATAAAGGTTTTGCCAGTCCCCGTAGCAAGAGTAAGCAGAATGCGCTGCTTCTCCTGGGCTATGGCATTAAGGGCTTTATTAACCGCCAGCTCCTGATAGTAGCGCACCGTTTTAGTTCCACCGATATCCTCGAACGCTACATGGTTGAAGCTCTCTTCCCAGGGGTTTGGTGTAGCAAAGGTTCTATGCCAGAGTTCTTCGGGTGTGGGAAAAGTGTCGATCAACCCTTCAGCGCCCGTCTTCATGCATATCTGGTAGATCTCTCTGCCGTTGGAGGCAAATGTGAATGCAAGCTGCAGCTTTTCAGCATAGTTCTTGGCCTGAGCCACCCCTTCGCCCACTGCCTGTTCATTGCTTTTGGCCTCAATGACCGCAAGTTTCCTCCCCTGATAAACCAGCACGTAGTCAGCCGTCAGTGATTTGCCGCGAACGCCTCCGGTCTGAATCTTCCCTGCAGTAATCGGATACTCCCGCTGCACTTTTGACCCGTCAGCTCCCCATCCGCTCTCTTTCAGCTTCGGGTCAATGAGTTCCGCTCTGGTTTCCGCTTCGTTCATGGGATGTTGTGTTTAACAGATGAGACTCAAAAGAGGTCTTTTTCTTCCGTAATGGTCACATGTTTCCTCAATTTTTGAAGAGAGGTACCTATGTAGGTTGGGGTGATTCCTGAACCCCAACAAAATTACAGTCAAATATAAGGATGCGCTAAGCAAAATACGAAGAAGTTGCTGAAGAGAGTCATGACAGACATCGAAATCCTCGCTTCACGGTACCTGAAAATCTCATCACCTCCCGACGCCGGATTCATGAAAATTCGCTAAATTGGCACTCAGAATTTCCTGTTACCACCACTTCGCACAAGGAGAACCGATGACAACAGCTGAGCAAATATATCATACCGTCAAAGAGCTTCCTGAGCCGGCGCTGCGTGAAGTACTGGATTTTGCTGAGTTTTTAAAGAAAAAAAACAAGCGCGAAGCATTATCAGCCAAAGAATAAGCGAGACGGACAACTATTTTGCCAACCCCAAGGTCATCGAAGCCATTGAACGAGGCAAAGCAGATATCAAGGCAGGAAGAGTTACAACAATTACCGACCCAAAAAATATATGGGACAGTATTCTATAGTCAGATCATTCCGTTATTCCCCCGTAGGGGCGACCCTTGTGGTCGCCCTCACGCAAAAGAAAGCGCAGGTCTTTGGGAATTCTCTTACGAAGAAGTCCAAAAGAAAACCGCTTGACTCCCTTTATCCTGAAACTAACCTCCCTGTCAGTCCACTCTTTCCCTGCCCACTGCAAAACCATCAAACCGTCTTTTATAAGTCCTATAGGGCCTATGAGACCTATAAGTCCCATTCCCTATACCTACTATTCTCTGCCAACTGCCCACTGCCCACTGCCTTACCTCATCTTCCAGAACATTCCCCTTAATTCTGCTGGTGTTCTGCACGAAAATGTTGGTGGTGCCTCCTCACCTTCTTCACTCAATTCTTACACCAGCCACCTATTTATTGCTTACTTATCGGGAGTATTTTAGTTAAACTTCAAAGTGGTAATGACGAAGTTTAACGTCTCAGGTAATTTGGATAAAGGAATAAATAAATGCTCGCATTCCTGTAATCAAAACATTCACACACTAATGAAGAAAGTGTTTGATTATTATGGCTCTTCGCGGAATTTAATGGAAATAAAGTAATAAGGGTTTAGCATAGCGTAATATCAATTCATAGAATGAGTCAGAATGTAACCCTATGATAAAGTAGAAGACCGTGCCGATAAGCCATAGAGACAATATCTTCAACTATGCAAACACAAAACAACCAAGGTAGCAACAGTAAGCCTATACAGACAAATCTTCCATCCCAAGGCTCTCGGAGAGCAGCTTTAATAGCTACAAACAAAACAATCTATTACCTTAGAAAACTGCACCATCCTATCGTATAATGAAGTATTAGTGTTTCACTTCAAACCATTAAATTCCGCGAATACCCATTATTATAAGGTATTAGGCGTATCTAATAATGCGGATGATTTTATTATTACCTAACCTGAGCGATCAGGCATAAAAAAAGCCCTCAACTTATCGGTTAAAGTGTTATATTGAAATGGGTAACGTCGAAATTACCACCCAATAAAACACAACCAAATAGGTAGAGAGCTTCATG
>CAIXLG010000047.1 GCA_903920215.1 uncultured Chlorobiaceae bacterium | reverse complement strand
TGTTCTTCAGGAGGCAGGTAGGATCGATTGAAATGTGTTGCGTTTCCAAGCCTGCTCATAGCAACAATTGCCTCCATCGAACGGGAACCATGTCGATAGGAATCAACCCGGAGAAATGCGCGCATGATTCCGGTATCGATTCGGAGTTTATGGTTTTCATCAAACAATTGAGGGGTCAACCGCTCGAACAGTGATCGCAGAAGCAGTGCACGACGTACTATAAAATATGGATCAGCGCGTGCCTCAGAAAGTTGCAGATTCGGCCCAAGCACGTTGAGAAACCCTTTCAAACGGCTTAGAAAGTCGGGGGCTTTTGCTTCGACAAACTGGTGTTGTTTTTTTGATTTCGTAAAGGAATCGAGACTGGATGAAGTACCACCTGCAAAAACAAAAATAGCTTTCCCTATAGGATGGGTCAGCTGTCCTTGCTGAAACTCGCCATCCTGCATTGGAGCAAGAAAAAAACGCAGCCAGCCCAAGGGTTTACCGTCGAGCGATGAGTCAAATTCATCCCAAAACGCCAAGGGAATTTTACCTGATAAGGCTATATCCCGGATCTGATGAAAAGCATCAATGAGATCAGCCGGACCTTTGAACTGAGAAAGATTAAAGGTAAGTGTTTTCTCGGCAATTTTTTTATCGGGACTGGCAACCTTGGCAATTTGCTTGACGGCAAATGATTTGCCTGACCCTGGAGGGCCAAATACGGCTATTGAAACAGGCCGCTCTTCCTGCTGATTGCAATATTCTGCAATCAGACTATGAATACTTCTCAGAGACTCAATCTCCTGACGATCCACCGTAACCAGTTCCCCGAACTCACCTATTGGAACATTTTTCAATGCAGCTTTGGCGCCTTCAAGAACAATTCGCTGACTCAACTCTTCAAGGTCATCATGGTATCGATCCCTGAGAATTGTCCAGGAAGAGGGCTGTGATTTGTTTTCTATATCAAATATTGGAAAATCAGCACTTGCCAATGGCATTTCCAGGCTTTTCAACGAGGTAACGACACCTTCAATGGGAAAGCGCAATCGGGGCGAAGCATCAGTATCTTTCTCATATCCGGCTTTATGGAGATAACGCATTGCTGTAACACCCGACTGAATTCCTTTGGTAAGATCAGGATTTTCAGTATTGATGATGATTTCACGAACAATTCCAGCTAACAATACCGATGTTTTGCCGATAATTTTCCCCTTTCCTGCAGGCCATTCACGTTCCATATAAAATGGATCAAACAGAAGTTGAGGTGCTTCATCACTCTTTTTATGTCCAGGAAGAAGCACTGCTCCAGTCGGGCCAAATGAAACAATACTATATGCTGAATGGGTTAGCGTGTTGATCATGGGATTGTGAGTCAGTTCCCAGATAAGTTCCTGGGCTGTTTTTTCCCATGAAATTTGAGCGCTCACCTGAATGGCCGACTGCCGCAAATCGTTAATGGATAAAACAACAATCAGGCGATCCGAAAATTTTGACACAAGATGCTCCCATAAGGCTCCTTCGGCGACAGGAGCAGACATCTTGACAATAATCCAGGGAGCTTTTTTATCCTTCAGAGGATGACGTATCGCCTGGGGCCAATGAGCAGGGTGATCTCTGAACCCAAGATTGCTATCATCGATAACAATAATATCCGCATTTTTGGAGCTGGCGGGAACATTGTCAACACCATTGGGTTCCGTAGCTATTTTGGATGACCGGTCAAGACCAAGAAACCGCTCAACCCGCCAGATAACGGTATCGGGAGCTTCCCTGTCAGGGTAGGGAGCCCAAACAGAGTAGCAGTGGTAGTAGTGCGGGTCGTAAGGATCAATCGGCTCTTGTGAGGTTGTATGAGTACTGGAAATCTCTATGGGAAAAAGCAGTTCTTCCTTGAGCTGATTCGACATGGCCGTAATGAGGCCGACAAGAAGAGCTGCGCTGCCATGTTGCCAACTCATTCTGCAAATATCTTCTCCAATCCAGTCAGATTGTTCCTGCGATCCACGTGAGACATGTGCGATATTCCAGTCAATCGTAACATCACCAGTAACAAAAACTGAAAGGAGATCCTTTTTTTTCCGCATTGCCAGTAACATTAGATTTAGAAAAAAAAGCCGAGAGAAGATTCACTCCCCTTTTACATATGGTACCAACACACCGAACCCGCATAAGCTGCTATTGTACCCACGACCATCAGAAATGATGGATTTATAGGAGAAATTGTGCTTTATCCGCCACTTTCTGAAGTCGATAGTATATACTAAACATATATTACAGAGAATAAGTTTGAAACAGGCCCCACTATAAGTTGATTATTAATACGTTATGACAACAACCGCCAAAAAAGCTGGACTCATAAACAGATTCTGGGGAATTCTCGGGCCGGGCCTGATTACAGGAGCAAGTGATGATGATCCTTCAGGGATAGCGACCTATACGCAGGCGGGTGCTGCATTTGGTTCTCAGCTCCTCTGGAGTGCCATCGTCACCTACCCGTTAATGGTTTCTATTCAGGAAATGTGTGCCCGGATCGGGTTGGTAACCAATCACGGACTCACCGGAACCATAAAAAAGTATTATCCAAAATTCTTTCTCTATGCCATTCTCTTCATCAGCTTCCCCTCGATCACCCTCAACATCGGGGCAGACATTGCAGGAATGGGTGCTGTAGGAAATCTGTTATTCCCTGCTATTCCTGCATTTTCATTCTCAATACTCTTCACTCTCTGTATTCTCTACAGCGTCATTTTCTGGTCATACCATAAAATAGCCATGATCCTGAAATGGCTGTGCATAACCCTTATAAGCTATATAATCATACCGTTTCTTATCGGTGTCGACTGGCTTCATGTATTAAAAGACACTGTCATACCAAGCTTTACACCCAACAAGGCATATTTCATAACACTGGTCGGTATTCTCGGCACAACGATTTCCCCATATCTGTTTTTCTGGCAGGCCTCAATGGAAGTTGAAGAACGTCACGAAAAGCACCTCTTTGTAGGTAAAAAAATTATTGCAGACATGGAGGCCGACGTCAAGGGCGGAATGCTCTTTACCAATGTGGTTTTTTACTTTATAATTTTAGCAGCTGGAACAGTACTCTTCAATGCCGGTATTCATAACATTAATACGGTAGAAGAAGCCGCCCGGGCACTGCGACCGCTTGCGGGGGATCAGGCATATCTCTTATTTGCATTAGGAGTTATCGGCACAGGGTTTCTGGCTATTCCTGTTCTCGGAGGAGCATTAAGCTATATTATGGCCGAAACATTCGGCTGGAAAGAAGGCCTTGATAAAACGTATAGCGAGGCACCCGGATTCTATATAACGATGGCCCTCTCCCTCATCATCGGCCTGCTCATTCACTTCATAGGAATAAGTCCTATTCAGGCATTGATCTACACCGCTGTACTCTATGGGGTAACAGCACCGGTTATGATTGCTCTCATTTTGCATATCTGCAACAACAAAAAAATAATGGGTCGCTATACCAATAATTTCTGGTCCAATTTTTTCGGCATTGCAACGTTTCTTCTGATGACACTCTCTTCTCTTTTCCTTCTTTGGTTCTCTCTTGGCAACTGACTCATGTTACACAACGGAGTCTGTGCTGCATAAAACGGAAAAAGGCGACCACGGAACTTGCCGTAATCGCCTCTGGTGTCGGGGTGGCGGGATTCGAACCCACGACCTCTGCGTCCCGAACGCAGCACTCTACCAACTGAGCCACACCCCGAAATGCCTCTTGTCTGTGCCCTTGGGCAGACTTGAACTGCCGACCTTTAGTTTCGGAAACTACTGCTCTATCCACTGAGCTACAAGGGCCTGCTGTCAATTTACTGAATCGAATCAGGGAATTGAAGATAAGAATTCCAGAAGAAAACTAAAGAGAAATTTCAACCGAGAAATCAATAGTTCGAGGAAACATCTATTCATTACGTCTGCAGTTGTACAAAGAGAAGCAGGCTTATCATCGACACTGCTGCACCTTTTGACTTCTTCGCTTTCCCAACCAGCACGACAGCGCAGGTATATCGACCTATCCGCGAGGCAAGTCCGATCGGCTTACCAGATAAAGTTGTGTAATCCGAATATTCAAGAGACCCCGGATAGAAGGAAAATGATCATGAGATAGTGTGGAAATGATAAGCCACTAAAAACACATCTTTGAAATTCTGACAATTATATATACTTTTTACATATAAAACCTTTTGTTATCATCGATAGATTGAATAGATGACGCGGTGTTGAACTATAAGTTGGATGAGGGAGCAGGAGCTTTACCATTGACGAAAATGTAGTACGCAAAATCAAGGTTAAAAAATTGAGGTAACAGACAGCTTAACAAAAAAACAAGACGTATTATCAATGGAAATAGTATGTGAAGCTTGTGAGCACTACTTCTCATTTCCGGAATACAATAATGAAATGGGGCAGTGCCGTATGAAATCACCATCTATGGTGCCCTTGCAGCAACATCATAAGCATGGAGATGACTTTAACGCGATGTTGAATAAAGGAGTATGGCCTGAAGTTGATCATAAGGCCTGGTGCGGAAGATTTAAAGAATGTGGCGAGATAAAACATGATGCATTGGAGCATGCAGACTTAGACGAGTTGTAACATCCCCCATTGTCTTCTCATATCCATAGCATGCGACTGGATTCCACGTGTGGGGTCTATGCTGTTGCGATTTTCCCGCCTCCCTTAAAAAAGATCTGGCTGCAGGATGCCTTTTCATATGTTTGATGCTTGGTTGACGAAAAGGGAGGAAAGTGACTGGAGGGACTTCAGTGACAGTTGCGCAGAGCCCCGCCAGCTTTCGTTTGATTGCTCCATCAGCAATTCTTCAAGTTTGCCTCCTTCACTATACCGTCCACAGCAAGATTTGCGCTCATCACTGCACCACCCATTGAATCGTAATAGAGCTGCCGGGAAAATCCTCCGGCGAGAAAAAGATTGCGTACCGGGGTGGTCTGGGTCGGTCGGTACTGCTCCATGAAAGGGGTTGGAGCATAGACAGAGTGAGGAATTTTTACCAGGGTTGATTTCAAAACCTTAGCCCCGCGTGAGGTTTCGGGATAGCAGTTTCTCACACTGAGATCAACCTGACGGATTATCTCCTCCGTGGAAAGTCCCATGAGGTTTTTTGCCGGTGCCACGCAGAACTCAAAACGGGTTTTACCGCTGAAAGGCATACCTCTGAGCGTACGGTAATCAGGTGTCGTTTGTGCAAGGTTTGCATAGACCGGAATAACCCCATCAGGAGAGAAAAGCACGTTATCATCCGTGGCGATTTCCCGATCATACCATATCTGAACGGAAATCACCGGAACAGCATCAAGATTTGCAAGTCCACCGAAAAACCGGTCATGTTTTCTCAGGCTCTCCGGCAGCACCCTGTTCAGGTTATGAATCGGAAGCGCACAAAGATAGTAGTCAGCCGTCAGTATTTCACCGTTCCGCAGCTGAACACCTTTTATTTCACCCCCGTCATAGAGCAGCTCATCAACAGCTGTCCTGTTTTTGAAAACAGCACCTTTCGACGCCGAATAGTCAAGCAGCGGCTGATGGATATACTCCTGGGGCGCCCCTTTCAGAAATCCCATACAGGATGACCGGGGAAGGCGGTAAAAAGTCTCGGTAACATCAAGGATTATTTTGGCTGATATCTCTTCCGGGGGGATAAACTTCAGGGCCAGCGCCATCGGACGGAACATTTTATCCATCAGGCGACGCCCGAATTTTTTCTGTTCCGCCCATTCGGCAAAAGTCAGGTGGTCCTGTGTCGGCGCATACTGATCCTTTTGCAGTGCCAACGGAATAAGCGATTTCGAAAAAGCCGCCATTTCGCCAAAGGTAAAATAGCCGTTTTTCGCAATCGCCGGCAGCAGATGAAGCGGGCTGGGCAGGTCCCAGGTATTGAAGGTGAAACGCTTTCCCCCAGTAAGAGTATAGGTCAGCTGGTGCTCTTTCCACACAACGGCATGATCGGTTTTGATCTCCTTCAAAAGATCATAGAGCACGGTGTAGGCTCCAAAAAAGCAGTGCGTCCCTGATTCAATCCAGTCTCCTTCATCATCTTTCCACGAGGAAACCTTCCCTCCGAAAATATCTCTTTTTTCAAGCACCTTGACCTGAAACCCTTTATCCGTCAACCGCTTGGCAGCGGTCAAACCGGCCAGGCCTCCGCCCAGGATCAAGACTGTATTTTTTTCTGAACTCATATTGTGGAATTAAAACAGAATTGCTAAACAGCAGAACGCCCTTCCATAGCCCGCGAAAGGGTTGCTTCATCAATAAACTCAAGCTCCGCTCCTACAGGTATCCCCCGTGCTATTTTTGTAACCAGTATACCGAGAGGCTTGAGAAGTTTGCTGAGGTAGAGAGCTGTAGTTTCACCCTCAATAGTTGGATTCAGCGCAAGAACAACCTCTTTCACTTCCGAAGGGTCATGGGCGGAAATCCGGACAAGCAGTTCTCGAACCTTGATATCATCGGGGCCTATGCCGTCAAGCGGAGAAATGACGCCGTGAAGAACATGATAGAGCCCTTTATAGTACCCGGTTTTCTCAAAAGCGAGCATATCAACCGGCGATTCCACCACGCAAATCACCGAACGGTCGCGAGCCCTGCTGGTACAAACAGCACAGGGGTCTGCACCTCTATCGGTAACATTCTGGCAAATGGAACAGCGAATAACCTTGTCTTTTACTTCAAGCAGGGCGTCAGCCAGCTTTGCAGCCTCACTTCTCGGCTCATGCAGTATATGCATCGCAAGTCGCTGGGCGGTTTTGCGACCTACACCGGGGAGTTTGGCAAATTCATCAATAAGAGCCTCAATAGAGACTGAGCTATAATGCATGGAGTGCTATTTACCGAGATTCAGGTTTTTGAGCATATCGGCAGGATTGATCATCCCCCCGGTCGCCCGGGATATCTCTTCCTGGGCAAGTTTGGCTGCCTCATCGAGCGCATTGTTCACAGCAGCCAGCACAAGGTCCTGAACCATTTCCGCGTCATCCATAATATCAGGATCAATGGTCAGGCTCAGTACTTTCTGCTTGCCGCTGACGCTCACCTTTACCATTCCTCCTCCAGCCTCTCCATAGGCTACGATCTTTTCGAGCTGTTTCTGCACATCCTGCATCTTTTCACCAGCCTGCTGGATCTGCTTCATCATATCGCCAAAATTAGGCATTGCCATAGCGTATATCCCCTGCGTTAAAAAGTTGTCAATCCCTTATCATCCTTTTCCTGTGCACCAGAACATGACATCAATTCTTTCTGCGCAGAGCCAGATAAATTTTTTCAAGAATATCTCCTGTTGTCAGCTTGTATTTTTCAAGAAGATCATCAGCTTTTCCAGACTCACCAAACTGATCTTCAACAGCCACCATCTCTATAGGCACCGGAATATTGAGGGCACACACATGAGCCACCGCATCGCCAAGTCCATTATACATCTGGTGTTCTTCTGCCGTAACAATGGCACCGGTATCGTTGGCGGCACGGACGATGGCCAGCGTATCAACAGGTTTAATGGTGTGCATATTGATCACCCTGACGCCAACGCCCTCTTTCTCAAGAATAAGGGCGGCTTCAAGGGCTTTCCATACCATGATGCCGCAGGCAATAACGGTTACATCCTTGCCGGGATGAAGCTCTATCGACTTGCCGATTTCAAACCCGTCATCATCAAGGGTAAAATCAGGAACATTCGGCCTTCCAAAACGCAGGTATACAGGGCCATTATGCTTTATAACTGCTTTTGTCGCCCGTACCGTTTCGCTGTAATCACAGGGAACAACTACCGTCATTCTCGGCAAACCGCGCATAAGGCCGATATCTTCAAGAATCTGGTGGGTAGCGCCATCTTCACCAAGGGTAAGGCCGGCATGAGAGGCACATATCTTGACATTAAGGTTCGAATAGCAGGCCGACTGGCGGATCTGATCAAAAACCCTGCCGGTGGCAAACACCGCAAAACTTGCCGCAACCGGTATTTTACCTGTAGTGGCAAGGCCGGCAGCCATGGAAATCATGTTGGCTTCAGCTATACCTGTCTGGATAAAACGGTCAGGAAAAGCTTCACGGAACAAATTCAAATTTAACGAGCCAGTCAGATCGGCGCATAACGCGACAACAGAGCTGTCCTCCCGGCCGATTTCAAGCATAGCGTCACCAAACCCGGTTCGAGTAGCCTTGTTTCCCCGCGAAACGTATTTCGCCGCCGCGGCCCCGATGATATTATCTTCCATTACTTCCAGAATAACTTAAATTATAAAAAACTGGTTCCGCCTGTGCTTTGCCGACTGAATTAACCCGAACCCTCTCTGATGAGAAAAGTTGAATATAAGGATACTGAAATAGCGGTGAAAAAAAAATTAGGTCAAAACTTTCTGACCGACCGCAATATCACCAGAAAAATAGTAGCTGCATCCGGAGCCGGGGCTGAAGAGAACATTCTGGAAATCGGCCCTGGATTCGGAGCCCTTACAAGGGAGATCATTGAAGTATGCCGTGCCTTTACCGTCATTGAAAAAGATCGGAGACTGGCGGAATTCATCCGAACCGAATACCCGCAGCTTACCCTTATCGAGGGCGATTTCCTTGACATTGACCTGAAACCCCTGGCCGAAGAAAAACCGTTACGTGTTCTCGGCAATATTCCATACTCCATTACAACGCCCATTCTTTTTAAACTTCTGGAACACCGCCACTCTCTTGTTTCAGCAACCCTGATGATGCAGCACGAAGTTGCCATGAGAATAGTTGCAAAACCAGGTACAAAGGAGTACGGAATCCTTGCCGTCCAGATGCAGGCCTCTTTTGATGTCGACTACCTCTTCAAGGTCGGGCGAAAAGTCTTTCGACCTCAACCGAACGTAGACAGTGCCGTTATCCGAATGACGCCAAAAAAAGAGGAGAGAATGGAAGACCAGCCGGGGTTCAGCCGTTTTGTCAGAACAGCCTTTCACCAGCGCCGCAAAACTCTGCTGAACAATTTGAAAGAGAGCTATAATCTTGAGTTAGTTGACAGCAATACCCTTACTCTGCGAGCTGAAGCACTTTCGATTGAAGATTTTTTCAAACTTTTCAGCCAGCTCAGGCCGCTTTCACAATAAATTTCAAGGGAAAAAGTTGACACCAGCAATACCTTCAGCCGGGCTCCAGCAATACCTTGCGATTGCATCCATGCACCTTTTCAGCTTTTCCGCATCTCAGCCACACCTCGTTTCATTCAAAACGCTCTTCTTTACCAACTTTAATTGCTCATTGTTCGAATGTGTATTTTTTGTTAACATCAGGTTTAAAACAAACAAGCCAAACCAGTTCATGCTCTTCTTTTATCTTACCGCCCGTTGTTGTACACATAGTAATCCACCCTCCCTCATTTTTCATTAAATCATTATTTATCAGGGGGTCACTCGTATGCCGCAGTCCTTCAATACCGTCTATCAGAACTCAATTCAGAATCCGGAAGCTTTCTGGGGAGAAGCCGCAGAACAGCTTCACTGGTACAAAAAATGGAACACGGTTTTAGATACAAGTAACCCGCCCTTTTACCGATGGTTTGCCGGTGGAATGACCAACACCTGCTACAATGCCCTTGACCGCCATGTCGATGAGGGACGCGGCAACCAGTTAGCCGTTATTTATGACAGCCCCGTAACAGGAACCAAGCAACGCTATACCTACCGTGAATTTCGTGACATCGTAGCACTCTTCGCCGGAGCGCTCCAATCACGTGGCGTCCGCAAGGGAGACAGGGTTATCATCTATATGCCCATGATACCCGAAGCCGTTGTTGCCATGCTTGCCTGTGCAAGAATAGGGGCAATCCATTCCGTCGTGTTCGGCGGTTTTGCGTCTCATGAACTTGCCATTCGAATTGACGACTGCAAGCCAAAAGTCATCATTTCAGCATCATGCGGCATTGAACACAGCAAAATTATTGATTATAAACGACTCCTTGATTTCGCCATTGAACTGGCCCACTTCAAGCCTGAAATCTGTATCATCAAACAGCGTGACCAGCTCAAGGCTGAACTGAACGAAGAGCGCGACCTTACCTGGAACCAGTCGCTTCTCGGCGCAGAGCCGGCACAATGTGTCCCTGTTGAATCTTCCGATCCCCTTTATATTCTCTACACCTCAGGCACAACCGGTCAGCCTAAAGGCATTGTCCGCGATCACGGCGGCCACATGGTAGCCCTGCAATGGTCCATGAAAAACATTTATAACGTCGAACCCGGAGAGGTTTTCTGGGCGGCAAGTGACGTCGGCTGGGTTGTCGGCCACTCCTACATAGTCTATGCCCCTCTTCTTCAGGGCTGCACCACTCTCATTTTTGAAGGCAAACCGGTCGGCACTCCCGATCCCGGAACCTTCTGGAGAATCATCAGCGAATACAACGTCTCGGTACTCTTTACCGCACCGACAGCATTCAGAGCCATCAAAAAAGAAGATCCGAAAGGTACCTATCTCAAAAACTATGATTTAGGAAATTTCCGTACTCTCTTTCTTGCCGGAGAACGGGCTGATCCCGATACGGTAAAGTGGGCTGAAGAAAAACTCAAAGTACCGGTCATAGACCATTGGTGGCAGACGGAAACCGGATGGGCAATTGCGGCAAACTGTCAGGGCATTGAACCCGGACCTGTCAAATACGGATCAGCATCAAGGGCTGTTCCCGGCTATAATGTCCAGGTCATTAATGCCGATATGCACGAGCTTCCAAGAGGACAGATGGGCGATATTGTTGTAAAACTCCCTCTTCCTCCAGGCTGCATGTTAACCCTGTGGAAAGCCGATAACCGGTTTGTGGAGAGCTATATGAAAGAGTTCCCCGGATACTACCAGACCAGTGATGCCGGCTTTATCGACGACGACGGCTACATCAATATCATGTCGCGTACTGATGACATCATCAATGTTGCCGGGCACAGGCTTTCAACCGGTGGAATTGAGGGTGCTCTCTGCGAACATCCCGATGTTGCTGAAAGTGCGGTTATCGGTGTCCATGACGACCTGAAAGGACAGATCCCGCTTGGCTTCCTTGTGCTTAAAAATGATGTCGAGACTCCACACAATCTTATCATCAAGCACGTTATCGAGTACGTCCGTGAGAATATCGGACCGGTTGCATCCTTCAAGAGTGCAATTATTGTCAATCGTCTGCCGAAAACCCGGTCGGGAAAAATTCTCCGCGGCACCATGAGAAAGATTGCCAACGGCGAAGAGTATACCATGCCCGCAACGATTGACGACCCGATGATTCTCGAAGAGATAACAGCGGAATTGCAAACAATCGGCTACGCACAACCAAAGCAAAAGAAACCAGCGGCAAAAAGTAAATGATTACCAAAATTGACCACATAGCCATTGCCGTTCAAAACCTTGAAAGCGCACTCGAAACATTCCGGAACGTTATCGGGTGCGCCGGGGAAGCAATCAGAATCGAAGAGGTTGCTTCCGAAAAAGTCAGAGTGGCATTTATTACCATTGGAGAGACAAAAATCGAACTGCTTGAGCCGTTGAGCGATGAAAGCCCGATTGCAAAATTTCTTGCAAAAAACGGGGATGGAATGCATCATATAGCGCTTCAGACAGACGACATCAACAAAGAAACCGAACGGCTTGAATCCCTGAACATTAAACCACTCAGCTTGCCAAAAGAGGGGGCAGGCGGAAAAAAAATCATGTTTCTTCATCCAAAAGAGACAAACAAGGTACTTATTGAGTTTGCGCAGAAAAAGCATTAACCAATCAAGACAAAGAAGCTTGTAACCAGTGAAACATTTTTATCTGCCTTTTGAAAAACGAGAGGGCTTCAGCTACTCTCACGAGAGTATTGAAAAGCTTACTGAATACGAAAAGTATCAACTCTCCTTTCACCCCGAACGCCCCAAACACCTCGACTACCTGACAGTATTTGATGACGCCGAAGCGTGTCTCGAGAACAACCTCCACGGCAGCTGCATCATCCAGACCCACCGGGCAGTTCTGCGCAATGGAACAAACGCCTGGCCAGTCATGCTTATCGGGCAGCAATCAGGACCGACATCTGATTACAAGCTCATGCGCACACTGTTGAAAAATCCTGTGGAGATGCAAAAATGGAATCAGGGTATGCCGACTCCAGCTGCATTTGAAAAAGCAAACGCTGCCATTAAACTCGCTGAAGAGGAAAACCGCATTATCATTACCGTTATTGATACGGCAGGTGCTGATCCCACGGAACAATCTGAAGCTGGCGGTATCGCCTGGAAGATCGGCCGATGCATGCAGTTACTGGCTGAAGCAACGGTGCCAACCCTGTCGGTCATTATCAACCGGGGCTGCAGCGGTGGAGCAATCGCGCTGACCGGATGCGATGCGGTTCTGGCAATGGAATACTCCACCTATATGGTTATTTCGCCTGAAGCATGTTCATCCATACTCTTCCGCACAAGGGAAAAAGCCGGTTTCGCTGCTGAAATTTCGCAAATTACAGCCCAGGAGGCATTGAAAAACCACATCATTGACGACATTATCGTAGAACCTGAAGGCCCTGCACACCATTACCGTGAGTCTGCCCTTCAGTCGTTCAAAACGTCAATGCAGAAGTGGCTCGACAAACTGAGCAAAATACCGCCGCAAGAGATCTTTTCTCAACGAATGGAACGCTGGGAAAAAATCGGCCAGTGGAATACCATTTCTGAAGAGGAGATTGCAACCTTCGAAAAATCGGTATCCTTCTTTATCCCTAAACCCGACAGGGTTCTTTTCGTTGCCCGGCACAAAAACTGTCACAACCATACAGGCAAAAAAGTGCTCGACCCGGTACTCTACACAAAACTGCTTGCCGACAATTTTGTGTGCGAAACCTGTGGACACCGCTATGTCCGGCTGACTGCCCATGACTATATCGGCCTGATCCTTGACCCCGGCTCATTTCAGGAACACCCCGAAACCCGATACATTGTCGACAAGGATATCCTTAATTTTCCCGATTACCAGCAGAAACTTGAAGATGCCCAGCACAAAACCGGTGCTGCTGCATCGTTTATCACCGGCGACGCAACAATTAACGGAGAACCTGTTGTCTTTTGTGCAACAAACTTCAACTTTCTTGGTGGATCATTCTGCATGTCGACTGCAGAAAAAATCTGGCGAGCCAGTAAAGCTGCCATCAAGCAGGGAGTGCCGCTTGTCGTCCAGGCTACAGGAGGTGGAGCAAGAATGCATGAAGGATGTTCATCGATGGTCGGTCTCCCCAAACTGCATGTAGCCATATCGAGTGTTGAAAAAGCAGGACTCCCTGTCATCTCCATCATTACCGATCCTACGCTTGGCGGCGTAGCTATCGGTATCGCATCGAGAGGAATCAGACTCTTTGAACACAATGCCGGCAATATCGGATTTTCCGGTAAACGGGTCATTGAGCAGTATACAGGAAAACCTACAACAAGAGACTTCCAGACAACCTGGTGGCTGCAACAGAAAGGATTTGTCGACAGAACTGCATTGCCATCAAACATTAAATATTCAATCTCCGAAATCCTCAAAGAGCACAAAATCGAGCATGCCCTGCTTGAAGAGCAGGAAGCATAGATTGCCTGTTTTGTATGAACAACTCTAAACGACGTTATGACACACTCCCGGCCTGATTCTCTCTTTCATGAGTTCCCGGCGGTCAGCCGGGAGGATTGGAAAAAAAAGGCGATCGCTGAGCTCAAGGAAACACCATTCGACAGCATTGTCTGGCATACCCCGGACGGTTTTACCCTTGAGCCATGGTACAGCCACGAAGAAAAAACACAACAGCTTGATATCCAGCCTTGCAAAACGACCAACAGCTGGATAAATTGCCGGCTGATTATTGTTGATGATCCCGAAACAGCAAACAAAGCCGCATTACAAAGCTTTGAGCTGGATGCCGCGGCAATTGAGTTCCTCTTAACCGACCCTTCACTCGCTTCTCCGGAAAACCTCACCAGACTTTTTGCAGGCATTCAACCATCTGCTGCAGCGATCTACTTTTCCGGTAACCTCCCCCCTGCTGCTGAACTTCTGAAAAGCCTCCTTACAATTCCGGGGTTTACCGAAAATTCAGGCGGTTTGCTCGTCGAGGCTCCGGTCTCTACAAACGGGCAGGATAGTGAGCAGTTCGCGATTGGAACATCACTGCCTGAGTTCAGGCTTCTCGGTATCGATACTATTCCCTGGCACGAAAAAGGCTCAACCGCTGTTCAGGAAATTGCTCTGGCACTTGCCGGAGTAAGCGACTACCTGCACCGTTATCTAAAGGCGGGGATTCCGGCCGACACCATTGCATCTGCCATAACCATCATCCTGCCAGTTTGTTCAAGCCATTTTACCGAACTTGCAAAACCAAGAGCGCTGCGTTACCTGCTCGGTTATCTTCTGAAAGCATACGGAGCATCAGATGCAGCGCTGCCATCCCTTTTTGCCAGAACATCTGAAAGGAATCGCTCTCTGCTCGACCCCTATACCAATGTGCTCCGCCTGACCACCGAAGCAGTTTCAGCCGTGCTCGGCGGTTACGATACACTGCAGATAGGAGCGTTTGATACAGGCCTTTCCGTCAGCCCTGCTATTGCTGAACGAATTACCGCCAATATCCATCTTATCCTCAAGGAAGAGGCCTCCCTCGACCGGGTTCTTGATCCGGCACATGGCTCTTATTACATTGAAACGCTGACAAAAAAACTTGCCGAATCTGCCTGGACGCTCTTCAAAGAGATTGAAGCACAAGGCGGACTTGCCGAAGCCAAAAAGAGCGGATTCATCGACTCAATGATTGCTGAAGTTGAAACAAAACGCCGCAAAACCCTCGACAACCGGAAAAAAACACTTATCGGCGTCAACCGCTATCCATGGCCTCTCTTGACCGAACAAGTTGAAAACATGGATAAACTTGAACTGGCTCTTGCAAATGAGCCTGATGGAAATGAAACCGCAGGCTACGAGTTATTGCGTCTTAAAACCCTCTCGTTCAGCCTCAAGACGGGACGCACACCATCCATCTTTATCTGGATGCTCGGCGACCCCGCAGTTAGCTTCCGCCAGGCAGGATTTGCTGAAGACTTTTTCAATTGTGGGGGATTTTTCGTCGCAGGCAAAGCTGCACTTCCTCTCGAAGAGAGCTCATACCACACTGCACTCGAAAGTAAGCCCGACATTATTGTCCTCTGCATTGCCGAAAAGGATCCCGTAGCGGCATCGGCAACCATTGCCTCCAAGCTTCGCACCCTTCAACCCGGCATTATCACGGTCATGGCCGGTAAACCGCCAAAAGAGCATGAACAGATACTCAATGCAGGCATTGACAGCTTTATCTATACAGGCGTCAACGTTCTTGAAATGCTGAAATTCTACCAACATAAAACCGGAGTGAAATGAGACCGGACTTTTCAGAGATTGATATTTTTTCTTCCAATCCCGCAGCCAGTCAACAAAGCTTCGACGCTGAGCCTGAAACCTGGACAACGGCAGAAGGTATCGGAATACAATCGATATACAACCAGTCTGACCTCCCAGAGGCGGAGCATAGTAACTTTGCTCCCGGCTTTGCGCCATACATTGGCGGCCCCTACACCACCATGTACACCACAAGACCGTGGACTATACGACAGTATGCAGGATTTTCTACCGCTGAGGAATCAAACCGTTTTTACCGCCAGAATCTTGCTGCCGGCCAGAAAGGACTCTCCGTTGCCTTCGATCTTCCAACCCATCGCGGTTACGATTCCGACCATGAGCGGGTCATTGGCGACGTCGGCAAAGCCGGTGTAGCTATCGACTCAATCGAAGACATGAAAATTCTCTTCGACCAGATTCCGCTTGGCGACATCTCTGTTTCCATGACCATGAACGGGGCAGTACTTCCCATCATGGCTTTTTATATCGTCGCAGCCGAAGAACAGGGCGTCGCGCCGGAAAAGCTGAGCGGCACGATCCAGAATGACATTCTCAAAGAGTTCATGGTGCGCAACACCTACATCTACCCTCCTGAACCCTCAATGAGAATTATAGCTGATATCTTCAGCTACACGAGCCATCACATGCCGAAGTTCAACTCTATCAGCATTTCCGGCTACCACATGCAGGAAGCCGGTGCTACAGCTGACCTTGAGCTGGCATTCACCCTTGCCGACGGACTTGAATATATCCGTACCGGCCTCAAAGCCGGGCTCGATATCGATGCCTTTGCACCCCGCCTCTCTTTTTTCTGGGCAACAGGGATGAACTATTTCATGGAAATTGCCAAACTGAGGGCGGCAAGAATGCTCTGGGCAAAAATTGTCAAACAGTTCAATCCGAAAAACCCGAAATCCCTGATGCTCCGCTCGCACTGCCAAACCTCCGGATGGAGCCTCACAGAGCAGGACCCGTTCAACAACATTACACGCACATGCCTCGAAGCGCTTGCTTCAACGCTTGGCCACACGCAGTCACTGCACACCAATGCGCTCGACGAGGCCATCGCACTCCCCTCTCCCTTTTCAGCAAGAATTGCCCGCAACACCCAGCTCTACCTGCAGGAAGAGACTGATATCACCAAAAGCATCGATCCATGGGCGGGCTCCGGTTATGTCGAGTACCTTACCGGAGAGCTTGCGGCAAAAGCATGGAAAATCATCAGCGATATCGAAGAAGCAGGAGGCATGGTCAAGGCTATCGAACAGGGTCTTCCGAAATTGCAGATCGAAGAGGCGGCAACCCGCAAGCAGGCCCGCATCGACAGCGGCAAAGAGATTATTGTAGGCGTTAACGGCTACAAAACCACCAGCAAAACTGATATCGAACTGCTCGAAGTCGACAACACCATTGTTCTCGAGCAGCAGCTCCAGCGCCTTGCACAACTCAAGGCTGAACGAAACAGTGAAGAGACAGCTCTCGCTCTCCGGGCAATTGAGGACGCCGCCCTCTCAGGCGAAGGCAATCTGCTTGAACTTGCCGTTGACGCTGCAAGAAAAAGAGCTACATTGGGAGAAATATCAATGGCCTGCGAAAAAACCTTCGGAAGGTATCGCGCTATCACCAGGCTCAACACCAGTGTCTATATGTCGCAGATGCAGGATAACAAACTTTTTCAGGAAGCCCAGCAGCTGGCTGATACCTTTGCCGGCCTCGAAGGCCGCCGTCCAAGAATCATGGTCTCCAAAGTCGGTCAGGACGGCCACGACCGTGGAGCAAAAGTTATAGCAGCAGGCTTTGCCGATATCGGTTTTGATGTCGATATCAGCCCTCTCTTCCAGACCCCTGAGGAGGTTGTACAGCAGGCGCTTGATAACGATGTTCACCTGATCGGCATATCAAGCCTTGCAGCTGGCCACAAAACCCTTGTTCCAAAAATCATTGAGGAGCTGAAAGCAAAACACAGGGATGATATCCTTGTCATTGCCGGCGGCATCATTCCAGAGCGTGATCACGCCTTCCTCTATGAAAAAGGAGTTGCCGGTATTTTCGGCCCAGGTACTGTTATTGCGGAAGCAGCTATTACCATCCTCAAACAGCTTATTGCACGCTTTGATCAATGAGCATAACTCCACCGCAAGGCACCTTAAAGCCCTATCACGATCCCGACGTCGATACCGTTGTCAGCGGTATTATAAATGGCGACCGCCACATGCTGAGTCGCGCGATTACCCTGATTGAATCGCAGAAACCCGAGCATGAGCGCAAAGCCCATGAAATCCTTGACCGCTGCCTTGCAAAAAAAACATCCTCGATACGCATTGGCATCACCGGCGCTCCGGGAGCAGGGAAAAGCACCTTTATCGAAGCGCTGGGCGAATTGATCATAAGCCAGGGGCTCACCCTGGCTGTACTGGCCATTGACCCCAGCAGCCGACAGTCAAAAGGGAGCATCCTCGGCGACAAGGCCCGCATGGAAAAGCTTGCCTCCAGAAAAGAAGCCTATATCCGTCCCACAGCCTCTTCAGGCTACCTCGGGGGTACATCGCTGAAAACCCATGAAGTTATCGTACTCTGCGAAGCTGCAGGGTATGATGTGATTATGGTTGAAACCGTAGGTGTCGGCCAATCAGAGGTGCTCGTGGACACCATGGTCGACTTTATACTGCTGCTTATGCTGCCCGGCTCAGGCGACGAACTTCAGGGTATCAAACGCGGTATCATGGAAATTGCCGATGCCGTGGCCATCACCAAAACCGATGGAGATCAATCCGGTATTGCCGCTATCTCAAAAGCAGAATTTGAAGCCGCACTCAGGATGCTGCCGGTAAAACACCCTAAGTGGCAACGGGAGGTTTTTCTCACCTCGGCCCTTACCGGCAAAGGTGTCACGGAAGTGTGGCAGAATATTTCTGATTATTTCACGGCAATGCGCCAGGGAAACACACTTGAAACCCGACGCCACGAACAGCTCAAAAGCCTGCTCTATACCGTTATTGAAGAGATGCTGAAAAAAGAGTTTTTCTCTCACCCCGATGTCAAGGCCTCCAAAGAGACCGTCGAACAACAGGTACTTTCTGCAGAAATCAGCCCGTTCAGCGGTGCAAAAAAGCTGATAGAGGCCTTCAGTCCTCGCCGATAAACTCCTTCTCTTCCGATTTTACAATCAGTACGGGGCAATTGGCCTTGCGGACAACAGTCTCGGCAACACTGCCCATAATCAGGCGGCTCAACCCTTTTTTGCCGTGAGAACCCATAATGACAAGGTTGACATTGAACATGTCGATGTTTTCAAGAATCGAGTCTGCGGGGTTACCTGTCACCACACCACACTCAGCCCGGAGCCCTACACGCTGAAATTCCTGAACAATAATTTCAAGATCCTCTTGTGCGGCTTTTTCCATATCGGCTTCAAACGGCACATAATTGAGCGATACATCCATTGCCATAGGCCTCGGCTCAACCACATTCAGCAAATAGACCGAGGCTCCCATATTGCCGGCAAACTCCTTGGCATAGCGTATCGCTTTTTTAGAAGCATCTGAAAAATCGACTGGACAAAGAATCGTATGAATCTTGAACATGATTAAAAACGTTTAGGTTGTCGGAGGATTTACCTGTGGCTTGATTTCAAAAAATGGCCTGAAAAGATCCATTGGTATTGGAAACACCGTGGTTGAGTTATTCTCAGCTGCGATATCCTTCAAGGTCTGCAGATAGCGAAGCTGCAAGGCTGCCGGAGTACCTGAAATGATAGCTGCCGCATCAGCAAGGCGCTGGGCTGACTGAAACTCCCCTTCCGCATTAATGATTGCCGACCGCCGTTCCCTCTCTGCCTCGGCCTGCTTTGCCATAGCCCGTCGCATAGTCTCAGGCAAGTCAATTTCCTTCACTTCAACCTTGCTCACCTTCACTCCCCAGGGCTCAGTATCCTTGTCAAGTATCGTCTGGATACGGTCATTGATTTCATCCCGTTCAGCAAGCAGATTATCAAGCTCCCCCTGTCCGCACACGCTCCTCAGCGTGGTCTGCGCAAGCTGAGAGGTCGCAAAATGAAAATCCACAACATCAACAATAGCCTTGATTGCATCAAGCACACGAAAATAGACAACAGCGCTGACCTTGACCGATACGTTATCGCGCGTGATAATGTCCTGTGGAGGCACATCAAGCGTTACCGTGCGAAGATCAACCTTCACCATTTTATCGATTCCCGGAATCAGAATAATAAGCCCCGGCCCCTTTGCGCCAATAATCCGACCCAATCGGAACACAACTCCCCTCTCATACTCCCTGAGAATCTTAACTGACGAAGCAAGAAAAGCAACCACAACAACCAGAACAGTCATCAAATCAAATGCCCACATAATCTTCTCCTTTTTCATGAATACAGGCAACAGTATAGATATAATATAGTGTTCATTTACATTTATAACGAGCTTTCAGGCATCCATCGTTTTTCTTTGAACCCAATATTCAGTAAATAGATAAGCCTCTCATTCATCTCAAAGAACCAACAATACAACCGTTCATGGGTACCCCACAACATACCGATAACACATTAGCTGCGCAGATCGTTGAACGCTGGGCCAAGGGCAAACCGCTCCTCGCAACAACCGGAAAACCAAGCGGCTACTACCGCCTCACCAACTACCTTCGCGACTACATCGCCACCCATAACACCCTCCCCACAGGCATCCACACCATGCCCGAAGGCCGCGACAGCAACAACAACATCGAACCCTCATTCCCGGTA
>CAIXLG010000046.1 GCA_903920215.1 uncultured Chlorobiaceae bacterium | reverse complement strand
TTTCAGGAAACAGTGACCTTAACGAAATATAATAGGCGAAACTAAAGGAAAAAAAGCCGCAGTTTCCTGCGGCTTTTTTCTATCAGATAAACAGCGACTTAGAAGGTCACTGTTGCATAGAGCTCTGTGCGAAGCTGGTTGTTTCTGTCAGTTCCGGCAAAAGCATTATCCCATGAACTTGCACGATAGCGCACAGTAGGTACAACGCTAAAGGTGCCTTTAGATGATTCATGAACTTTAAAGGTGTACTGTCCCCAGAAAAAGAGGTTGCTATATTTAATTTCAGTACCTGTTGTCTTGTCCGCAGAATGGTTGTAGTCCACCCATGCCATTGCAGGTCCGGACTCACCTTTGAGTCTGACAAGGTAGCCGTTGTAGTCAACATTGGCAGCTGCCCCTGTTAGTGAGCTAAGTCCATTACTGTCTTTACATCCGGTGTAGAATCCGCTGAGGCCGATTTTGGATTTACCTGCAGGGATGCTTACGTTTGTGCCGAAAGAGGAAGGAGTAACTCTGGAATAGGTGCCTCCATTACCATCAGTCAGGACAAGTAGTGCCTGAGGATCAATCGTGACATCGCCGATATTAATTTTGTAGCTGACATGCAGAGCATAGCCATCGTTGAGGAGTCCATCACCAAGAGCTGCTGTGTTTTCTGTTGTGGAATGGTTGTCAAGAACGATAAGAGAGGCGTTCAAATCCCCATTGCCTACTTTGGTGCCTAAGTTTGCCGCATACATACGGTCAAAGTTCCATTGGGTAACCGGGACGTCCACAGCATATGTCCTTACTCCAACACCGTTTAAACCTGGTAAAGGGTAAAGTGTTAAATCAAAAATAGGGTTGTTGAAGCTGTTGAGAGGTAGGCGACCTATCATATAGTGAGAGTCTTGACACATATGCCCGAAGTAGAAATTCGAAACTTGAAGGGCAAATCTTTCACCATTACCACCAGCAACAGTTCCCCATCCTGGAGATGATCCGGCGACATAGTCTTCATTTGCTACCAGAGCCTTGAAGAAGTATCCATCGCCAAGGTCTGCTGCAGCTTTAAGGCGTACTCTGTACTGATACTTCAGGTCGTCATTTGTTGTTACTTTGGCGCCATTGGTCAGGGTGTTATTAAATTCGCCCCTCAAACGAGTTGAGGCGTCGCCACTGAAATTGATTTCAGCGGATGCCGGTGATGCGTATGACAGTGCTGCAAACATTGCAGCAAGCGATAGCATTTTTTTCATGTGTGTTCTCCGTTAGGTTGTGTGTGTGTTAACAAGAAACAAAAGAAACAAAAGTTCCAGCCCTTGACGCATGGCTCGGAACGGGTTGCAAAAGAACGTACATTGTTACAATATCGTTAAATGTAATAAAAATAGCATGAAAAGACCAAATGTGACCATTTCGTATCTTTTACACAGGTTATCGTCATTTCTGTTATCTTCTTTTTAAATATAGACGTTACTGGAATACTGTTGTAATCTGTTAACGTACACTTTTTCAATCTTACATTTAATTTACTATGTCTCAGGTCAGGTTAAGGGTAAGTGCTTTATGTATAAAAGATGGTCATGTTCTGCTTATTGAACACAAAAGTTTTGCTCCTGAAGATCCCGAGCTTCCTCAAACTTACTGGATTCTTCCAGGTGGTGTTGTTGAACGGGGTGAAACTCTTGATGAAGCTTTGAAGAGGGAGATGATGGAGGAAACAGGGCTTGAGTGTCAGGTCGGCAGTCTGCATTTTATCAAGGAGCTTCTCTATCCGCATCCCGGCGTACAGCAACAGGGAAGCATTCATCACTCTGTATCGCTTGGGTTTTTCTGTACGGTTACCGGAGGTGAGATGATAACGGGCAAAGACCCTGAATATGCCGATGACCAGCAGGTAATTCTTAAAGTGAGTTGGCTTCCTCTTGCTGAGCTGGATAGATATGACCTTTATCCACCTTTTCTTCCTGATTACATTCTTGCTCAAAATGCAGAAGAGGTTCAGAACGCCGTACCCGAGTTTTTCAGCGCGTTGCAATAATCGTCACTCCTGCATGTAATCTGTTGTGCAGGAGTGACGGGCAATACACATGGTTCAGATATCAATAATCATCCCGAGTGTGGTAAAGCTTTCGGGCTGGTAGAAGTACATCCCCTGCAAACTCATTCCCGAAAAATAGTTGCATGCCAGTCTCACTTTTTCAAGACCTATAGCATTGAGGCGCATACCTCCCTGTATGTTCCATGTCCCCCTGTACCCCCTTGTTTCCTGCAGTGATGACTGCCAGACCGGCAGCAATTTAAAATCCGCGGCAAGATAGGTGTTGCCGGGAGTGGAGAGTTCGCCGCCGGCATGGAAAGAGCTGGGATTAATACCACCCGGCAAGGTGTGGTAGATATACTGGTAACCGGCATAGACCCGGTGACCCGGAGC
>CAIXLG010000045.1 GCA_903920215.1 uncultured Chlorobiaceae bacterium | reverse complement strand
GGTACCTCTCTCGTCACAATGACCTTCAACAACAACTTTCCTTCCTCCACTTGCCTGTATCCAGTTGGCATTGGTTTTCAATTGTGCAACTGCATCCGAACGAAGCTCTGATTTATCAAAATCGAAAAACACATCACCGAGGCCCGGCAGAATGATTTCTGCACGCGGCGGCGGCGGCGGAGCTACGACAACAGGCTGTTCATGACAGCAGGCACCCAGAAAGATCATTCCCGGAACAAACAATGTCCTTAAGACCGATGACGGTTTAAGCAGTTTCATTTTTCACCTCGTTTTTAGTTTTTTTCATTCATGGAGCTGACCCCACGCCAACTTTATTATATAGTATAAATATATGATTATTTTTAAACAATGCGCATCAATAAGATGCACCGACATGATAACTCTTTATATTTAGGCTTTTCTTGTTTTATGTTATATATATTAAATGTAGACTTATGTGTAGGCTTTTTGGCTTTTATGAACAAAAACTGACAGGAAAAACAATGAAAAAAAATTTTGCACTACTTGCTGCAGCTTTGATTACAGGTCTATGGGCTGCTCCCGCCTCAGCCATGGAGCAATACGTCAGCGGAAATGTAGGAATGTCATGGGTTAATGAGATCAAGGACGGAGCGGTCCGGTATTCATTAGATGACGGCACAACTGTGCTCGGAGCAATCGGTATACGCTGCCCGCAAAGAGATTGCCGTCTTGAAGCTGAAATTGGATATCAGACTAATGGCATGAATACAGTTACCAGCAGGTTTGGTCCTTCAGAGTATCGTGGTGATGTTCATGTATGGTCACTGCTGGCAAACGGCTACTATAACATTTATGACGGAAAGGGATTTAAACCCTATCTTACCGCAGGTTTAGGCGCAGCCCGGGTTAAATTTGATAATCTCCGCTTTGCTGGTTACAGTAATGGCTACAGCGAACATGAAACCGCATTTGCTTATCAGGTTGGTGCTGGTGTTGCAGTTCCTATCAGCCCTGGTGTAAAGATTGATGCACGCTACCGCTATTTCTCCACGGCTGATTTCCGTATGGATGATGGATATGATACCCATTTCGCAAGCAATAGCCTTCTGCTTGGTCTAAGAGTCTCACTGTAAGTTACCGTTCCTGCTGCCACTTTCAAGGGTGTTGAATAAACGTTAACATCCTTGAATTGTACTTCCATTTTTTTCTATGGCCGCAAGTTATTTTATATGTGACTATTGATCAGGCTACAACAGCTACGTTTTTTACAGGCCAGCCCCTGAGTGCAAACAATAATGCGAGCATTAAACAAAGTCCCGCACTCCACGATTCAGACACAAATGATAACATGAATATTAATAAATAGAGAGGAGGAGCATACCGATATTGATTGGTCAGTTGAATGGCTTCATCTTTTTTCTCCTCGGTTGCTATTGGAGAGAGCAGATTTTTTGAGGCATGCCGCCATAGGGCAAACAAGGCTATTGACGTGGCAAGAAATGTCCCTGAATAAAGGGTTGATGCCACCTTTGCCTCGGGATGGATCAGGTACTCTGACAGCAGTGCCGTCGGAAATGGTATAAACGAGACACAGAACAATAAGAGACCATTCCAATAAAACAAGGCATGGCCATCCCTTCTGATCAACTTGAAAATCCAGTGGTGGTGTATCCAGATAACCAGTATGGTGATGAAACTGGTTGAGAAGGCTAAATAACTTGGCCAAAGTGCTGCAACGGATAGAGCCAGTCCTTTTACAGCAACTACTTCATGACGAGGAACCTTGATTTGTATGACAAGCAATGTCATGGCGATGGCAAACACACCATCACTGAATGATTCAAGACGGACGGTTTCGTTATCCCTGTGCATATGCTACCTGTGTTGATCTGCGAGATAGTTCTGGATTCCCATTTGACTGATCTGTGTAATCTGTGCATCAAGCCAATAGAGGTGTCCCTCTTCATCTTTGAGGATTGACTCCAACAGCTCTCTGGTTCCGTTATCTCCGATCTCTCCTGAAAGCTTTATACTATTATTATATAAGGCAATAGCTTCAATTTCCGAATTCAGATCGTTTTTATGCTGTGCAGCAACTTCTGAGCCGATAACAATTTTTTTAAGCTTGCTGACAACCGGAATCCCATCGAGAAAAAGAATTCTGGCAATAAGCTTTTCAGCGTGTTTCATTTCGTCGATGGCACGCTTTTCATCAGCCTTGTGCAGTTTATCGTATCCCCAATTGCTGCACATTTCAGAATGTACCATGTAGTGATTAATAGCTGTCAGCTCATCAGCCAGCAAGCTGTCAAGAGTTTCAATTATTTTCGGATTACCGTTCATCATGATCTCCCATACGTTATGGATGCTTTGTTATTGTGCTTTCACTTACATTCATGCTTATTATACATATATTTATATTATATACAATAAGTCAAATAAAATGGCATAAAACGCATAAAATGATGAAATATTATATATATTAGTATATAAGAGGTGATCGATAGGCGACAGTTGACCTTTTGATTGCTGATACCTGAACTGATAATCAAAAGGAGAGTAAAATGCTTGAAACTATTGCAGTGATCTTAGTTGTGCTTTGGCTTCTGGGTCTGGCAACATCGTACACTATGGGGGGGCTTATTCATGGTCTTCTGGTTATCGCGATCGTGGTTATCCTGATTCGTGTTATTCAAGGACAACGTATTTAACAGAAAAAAACATCTACCTGGCAGTGCGCGATATTTCCTTGACGCTCTGGGATTTTATCGGACATCAACTTACAACCATATAAAAAAAGGAGAGTAACGATGAAAAAATACATCTGGCTGGCCGCCGGAATTACAGGAATGCTTCTTGGAAGCCCTACAGCAGATGCTCATGTAGAATTATGCATGAGTTCGCCAGGACACAGGCCGACTTTTGTCATTGATATACGGCCTGATTTTATTGAACTACCTGAACAGGGCTTTTCAGTTTCAGTTGGAAGCCCTTATGATATTATCACCTATGAAAACTGGTACTATATAAACCAGAACGGTTCCTGGTACCGTTCATCTGATTACCGAGGTCCCTGGGTTGATATCAATGAAAACGCTCTCCCTTCCAGGATAAGAAGACATCGTATGGAAGAGATCAGGGGGTACCGAGATAGTGAGTACCGCAACAACGAAGGAAGGAGAAGAGTCGACCAACAGCGCAGCGATGAAAACAACAGAAGAAATCTGGATCAGCAGCGCAGTGACGAAAACAACCAGAGGAAACTTGACCAACAGCGCAGTGATGAAAACAACAGGAGAAATCTGGATCAGCAGCGCACGGATGAAAACAACAGAAGACTTCTTGAACAGCAACGCAGTGATGAAAACCGAAACCGTTAACGGAGTATGGTTAAACGAGGGAGGTAAATCGCTGGTCCATGGCACCCAGTTCAGGAGAGCTGGGTGGTTGCTCTTAACTTTTTTTACTTTGAACAAGGAGGAGGAGACCTCCGATCGCTATTGCTCCAACTCCAGCCCAGATTGGAATATTCACTGTTTGCTTTTCTTTGACTGACAGCTCAATCGGCCCTAATTTTACTTCATCTGTCTTTTTGGTATAGCTGAAGCTGCCAAACCCTAACCCAAGAGCACCAGCTATAATTAACAGTATTGCTGTAAGCTTGATTACGTTCATAGTAGAATTTACGATTAATTATTTCCTACGCTCTTCACTGAGTATTACCCTTCTAAAAAAAATGGCTTCAACGCTGCTCTTCTGAAGTAGAAACAGCCTTGAAGCCACCAACACACACCATTCACAACGAAAGAACAAAACACACACAACACTATTCGGAATTATTTAACGACTCATTCAGAGGTTAATCTGCAACAAAGTGCGCCCTTCTGTTCTGAGCCCAGGCATCTTCGTTGTGACCTTCTGCAAATGGCTTTTCTTCACCATAGCTTACCGTCTTCAGTCGGGCAGGTTCAACACCAAGATTTACGATGTAATCTTTTGCACTGTTTGCTCGACGTTCTCCAAGTGCCAGATTATACTCATTGGTACCTCTCTCGTCACAATGTCCTTCAACAACAACTTTCCTTCCTCCACTTGCCTGTATCCAGTTGGCATTGGTTTTCAATTGTGCAACTGCATCCGAACGAAGCTCTGATTTATCAAAATCGAAAAACACATCACCGAGACCAGGCAGAATGATTTCGGCACGCGGCGGCGGCGGAGGCGGAGGAGCTACAACAACAGGCTGTTCATGACAGCAGGCACCCAGAAAGATCATTCCCGGAACAAACAATGTCCTTAAGACCGATGACGGTTTAAGCAGTTTCATTTTTCACCTCGTTTTTTTGTTTTTTCAAAAAATACACATCATCACAAAACCAAAAATGAGTCATATCCACTTATCCTGCTGGTAGTCATCACGCCGTTCATATCAATCATTCTATTAATACATATTATATATATAATAAATTCCACAAATATCATTTATATTTAACAATTATTCGAATTATTATAAAGATTTTTGAGTTATATATATCTATAACGTATGCGATCTTAGGTGAGTGTTTGAGCTTTTATGAACGAAAAACAATGAAACAACAATGAAAAAGATTTATTCACTACTTGCTGCAGCTTTGGTAACGGGATTCTGCGCAGCTCCTGCATCAGCCGGACAGACCTATATCAGCGGGAATGTCGGTAGTTCC
>CAIXLG010000044.1 GCA_903920215.1 uncultured Chlorobiaceae bacterium | reverse complement strand
GTTGCTCATCCGGTAGTTGTAGCCGATTTGTGAATGCTGGTAGTGCGGGGCTTCGTCGCGCGCCTGGGTTGCGAGAAATGTGGCCTGGCCGCAGAGTGATTTATTGGCCGACACCAGCGCTCCGCCGCTGGAGGTTGTTATGATTTTGTTGCCGTTGAATGAGTATACCCCCATTTCGCCCCAGGTACCGCAGTGAACTCCATCGTAGGTTGAGCCGAGAGCTTCGGCAGCATCTTCAAGGACAGGTATGTCGAACTCTTTTGAGACGACCATAATGCTTTCCACATCGGCAGGCATTCCGTAGAGGTGCACGAGGAGAATCAGTTTCGGTTTTTTTCCGGTTTTACGAATCCTATCCTCTATTGCCTCTCTGAGCAGGTTGGGATCCATGTTCCAGGTTGAGGGTTCTGAATCTATAAAGACCGGTATTGCGTGGAGATAGACAATCGGATTGGCTGAGGCCGCAAAGGTGAAAGTTGAACAAAGTACTTCGTCGCCGGGCTGGACAGCAAGTATGATGAGAGCAAGGTGAATGGCAGCTGTGCCTGATGAAAGGCATGAGCAGGCTGTTGCGCCGGTATAAGTGCGAATGGCTTCTTCAAAGTCTGCGACGTTCTGACCGAGGGGAAATACCTGGTTACGCTCCATTGCATCTATAACATACTTCATTTCATGGCCACTCATGTGAGGGGATGAGAGACGGATTATATCGAGAGGCATATGTGAAGATTTGAAATAGTTGGCAATTGGCAGTCTGCAGTTGGCAGTGACAAGAGAGCTGGCATTTGGTGTTGGGGTTCAGGAATCACCCCAACCTACTGAGGGAAATTAAGAGAAGTTGCCAACTGCAGACTGCCCACTGCCTACTTTTTTTTAGAGTCTCCCGTCGACCTGGTCGTGGGGAAGGATTCCTTTGACGTCGTATACTATTCCGTTGGGGCTCGTCAGGAGCTGGCGGATATTCAGGGTTTTAAAGTGGTCGTGTGCTACGGTTAAAACAATGGCGTCATAGTGATGACCGCTGAGGGCTGAATGGGATTCCATGCCGTATTCGTGCATTACTTCCTGTGGCTCTGCCCATGGATCGTAGATTTCGATTTCTGCACCGTATTGTTTGAGTTCTTTTGCTATGTCGACTGCGCGTGTGTTGCGGATGTCGGGGCAGTTTTCTTTGAAGGTGATACCGAGCATGAGTATGGCGGCTCCTTTAATTTTGTAGTCTCGGGCAATCAGGAGTTTTACTACTTCGGAGGCTATGTATTTGCCCATGTTGTCGTTGAGCCTGCGTCCGGCAAGGATTATTTCGGGATGGTATCCGCTTTCCTGTGCTTTTTGGGCAAGATAGTAGGGGTCGACTCCGATGCAGTGACCTCCGACAAGGCCTGGTTTAAATGGAAGAAAGTTCCATTTGGTACCTGCGGCTTCGAGTACTTCATGGGTGTCGATACCGAGGCGGTTGAATATCATGGCAAGTTCGTTGACGAAGGCGATGTTGATGTCGCGCTGGGAGTTTTCGATAACTTTGGCGGCTTCGGCTACTTTTATGGATGAGGCGCGGTGCGTACCCGCAGTGATAATTGAGCGGTAGAGTGCATCTATTTTTTCGGCGGCTTCGGGGGTGGAGCCGGAGGTTATTTTTTTGATTTTGGTAACAGTGTGTTCTTTGTCGCCGGGGTTTATGCGCTCTGGCGAATAGCCGCAGAAAAAGTTGGCAGTGGGGAGCTCTTTAAGTGCTGAGTGCTGAGTACTGAGTGCTGAGTGCCTACTGCCTGCTGCCGAGTGCCTACTGCTTTCGGTGGCGTAGGTTAGGCCTGAGATTTGTTCCAGGATGGGGACGCAGACTTCTTCGGTGGCTCCGGGGTATACTGTGGATTCGTAGATTACTGTGTCACCGGGTTTCAGGACTTTGGCGATTGTTTCGGTGGCTTTGATGAGTGGTGTCAGGTCGGGACGGTTGTTTTTGTCTGTAGGGGTTGGTACTGTGACGATGTAGTAGTTTGCTACTGCGAGAGCTTTTGTTTCGTTTGTGATAAAAAGACCTTTTTTGTCGGGGACTTTATTGCTGTCGAGGAGCACATTGAGCAATTCCTGTGCTGACACTTCAAGGGTGTTGTCGTTACCCAGCCGAAGCTGGTTAACGCGATCCTGATTTATATCAAAGCCTGTGACAGGATATTTTTTTGCAAATTCTACTGCAAGAGGGAGACCTACGTACCCCAGACCGATTATTACGATGGAAGACATTATAAAGTGCTGAGTGCTGAGTTCTGAGTGCTGAGCGAAAGTGGGATGTTGGTATGGGACAACCTATGGGCTGATTACTGCGCAGAACGTTGGATTTTTTAAAAGCTTCGCAGCTCTCAGTCACAGAGACAGGGCAGTTAAATATATACTTATAGTTTTTTTAAGCAATTATAAGGCTCATAGTCATTTTGGCTACGCCTATAGTGATATTCCTTACTCAATACTCTATAACACGCAAATTTATCAAATCAAAAACTCTAACATCTTTTATTGCTTCAAAGTTTTATGTTGCAAAACAGAGAGGTTAATCAATAACTGGCAGCACATAACTATATATAAAACATGCAGATAATATACAATTTTGTAAGACTGAAAAAAATATAAATATGGCAGAGGACTACCACTCAGGACTGAGTAAAAATATATGCAAGCAGTGCTGAGGTGAAAGGTAATGATCAGGTATAAGACTTCAGACAAAGTCTTATACCTGCCTCAGCACTGAGCTCTCAAAAACTTTTAGTTACGGGCTGCCTTTTGCAATATATATTCGTTACTTACCGGTGGAGGTGCCTCTGCAACTACTTGTGGTGCCGGTGTTTGGGTTGGAATTGGGGTTGGGGTTACCGTTTGAATACTGGAAGAAGCCGGTGGAATATAAATAACAGGTCTAAAGTTATCCGACATAGCAGCTGCATGAGCAGTCGCTGAGATAAAAAATGAAGCGCATAAACCGAGAAGTAAAGCGCGAGCTGTGAGGGTATTAATCTTTTTATACATAGTAATTATTATTTATAACGTTATTCCTGTTCCAACTGCAACCACGAAACGCACTCCATCTCCGGAGAAGCTGGTAAGATCCAATGCTCCTGCTGAAATAGCGAGCGGAATCTTGTCTATGAATAATGTTTTTGACACACCGGCGTTCAAATTTATTCCATTCCACTCTCCAATGATATTAAATGTGTTAAACAGTTCATACGCCACATTGCCAAACACATAGGTTCCATTCGCTCCTTTGCCTGAACTGATATCTGACGAGCTTTTTTCGCTATATTGGCCGTTGCCTGCGCCTATACTGTAATGAAGCCGTGTTGTTCCATTTGCTCTATTGATGAATGGGGCAGCGAGAACTCCCTGACTGTACACAATATAGTAACTTGGTACAGAATCAGTTCCAGAACTGAGCATAAGATTTTGAGCACCCACGGCAATTGCATTCGCTGAGCCGAGTTGACGATGCAACTGAAATGACATGCCAAACCGACCTAATGAGCTAAGATCGTATGCTGTAAGAACTGCCTGCAAGCCAACAAACTCTACAGGGTTACCAATCCCCAGACCTACAGCACCAGATCCATCACCAACACCATTAGTGAAGGATGGGCCATGTACATAGGCCGCACGTGATTCAATGCCTACACCAGCAAAGATTGATCCATAAGCACTACCCCATGCAGCTGGAGTTGTAATCGACTTGCCATTGCTATTTGGCATAATACCGACGGTCGAAACAAGAACACTCCGCTGGACATCGCCACCACCCAAGGAAACGGGAAGCTCTGCATAAAGGTTTCCCGATGCCAGAGCAATAAAACCTGTGATCACAGCGATAAAATATATCTTTGTCAGGTTCATACTTTATTAATTTTAGCCATTTTATACATCACACACGTAGTATAAATATATACAGTCTATTCTTGTCTCTTCTTTACAAGTTTACAATTTTTTAAGGGATTTTATATTACAAATCGGAAAAAAGAATTGAGGAACGAGTGCTGAACCTAAGTGAAGTGCTGAGTGATGAATGCAGTGCTGAGTGCTGAGGGCTGAGTGCTGAGGGCTGAGGGCTGAGGGCTGAGGGCTGAGGGCTGAGGGCTGAGGGCTGAGGGCTGAGGGCTGAAGATAATGAGTGGAGGGTGTTGCGGTGTGTTAAAATTTTTTTTGCTACATTGGTTGCTGGATTTTTCCATTTTTTAGAGGGGATTTTCTGAATGCAACAGATTTTATCTGAACACCGAAGGATTATTGCTATCGGTGATATTCATGGATGCATTGCAACGCTGAAGAAGCTGATTGAGACTATTGACCCTGAACCGTTTGAACAACTGGTTTTTCTTGGTGATTATATTGATCGGGGGAGTCATTCGAAAGAGGTTGTTGATTATCTGATTGAACTTGGGTTGAAGTACTCGTGCCATTTTATCATGGGTAATCATGAGCTGATGTTTCTCGATTATCTACAAGGCCATCCCTCTAAAGAATGGCTTGCCAACGGCGGAAAGGCAACGTTAAAATCCTATAAAAAAAATCATTCCGGACTTTACTTCCCCCAGGAGCATGTGGCTTTCTTTGGCAGCTGTCATCTCTTTCTTGAAACAGAAAACTATTTTTTCGCTCATGGAGGGCTTGACCCTGAACTTTCCGTAAAGGATAACCTTCGGTACTACAAGCATCAGGATTTTTGCTGGCAGCGAACGCATATGCGCACCAACTTTCTTGAAAGCCAGGAGTACAGATGGGAGAAGACAGTTGTCTGCGCTCACACGGCCATCAGTGAGCCGATTATGCTTGACAAGCTTATTGCGATTGATACGGGATGCGTGTATAAGGAGAAACCACTGTTCGGTAAGCTGACGGCTGTTATTCTGCCGGAGAGAAGGTTTGTGCAAACGGAGAATCTTGACTGAGAGTGCTGAGTGCTGAGTGCTCAGTGCTCAGTGCTGAGTGCTGAGTGCTCAGTGCTCAGTGCTCAGTGCTGAGTGCTGAGTGCTCAGTGCTCAGTGCTCAGTGCTGAGTGCTGAGTGCTCAGTGCTCAGTGCTGAGTGCTGAGTGCTCAGTGCTCAGTGCTCAGTGCTGAGTGCTGAGTGCT
>CAIXLG010000043.1 GCA_903920215.1 uncultured Chlorobiaceae bacterium | reverse complement strand
TTATACCCGCCAGGCATCAAAGTAAGTGATGCTGCATTTAAAAAAATTCACATTCTACGAAATGAATTTCATGGTGAATGGAACTATAAAATTGAGCCGAATCTCGATTAAATTGTTATAGTTATTTATTAACGATTACAAAGCGTCTGAAAAAAAGTTGTCATGGCACTTGCCTTGTCGGACAAATCCTCCCCATCCAGCATCACCCCAAACACAAAGCGCCTTGCCGGGTTGAGACTGTAGATCAAAAGAAATTTTTCCTTTAACTTGAAGTTGTGGCATACCACCAGCGGGCCAAAGAAGTCTTGGTTCGATGGGTAAACTGGTGCGCCGCAAAAAAGCGACCGCCTCCAGAACAAGACCTTCATCAACGTCTAACGGCAACGGTGGCAATAACGGAAAACTAACAGTTTTCGGCTCACCATCAAGTGCCTGAATAAGAAACCTCATGTGTTCAGCAAATGGCAATTTGATATAATCCTGCATTTGTCGTTGTTCTTCACGACGTAACGCTGTAAGTCGATCGGCACGATCCCAAAAACCTTCAGTGAGTTTTGCTGCTGTCAATTGCCACTTACTCCCTTGCTTCGCGATTGGTGCAGGTGATTCCAAAGAGAGTAAATCAATAGTCTTTTTGATACGTCCTTGCGTAAGATTCACCTTCCCCATAAGTTCGGGAACCGATAATCCTGCAGGCTCATTTTCAAGCGCATCAATAACATCGGCTACCTCCTGTCGAGTCGGAAAAGCGCTGTTGATGAACCAGTCAGTTATATCCGTCTCTTCTTTACCACTCAGCAAAATACCGTATGCAGATTCCAGAGCACGACCTGCACGTCCAACCTGCTGATAGTAAGCAACAACCGATCCTGGCATTTGATAATGGATTACAAATGCCAGATCCGGCTTATCGAAGCCCATGCCCAATGCGGAAGTCGCAACAAGAGCTTTTACTTGATTATGAAGCAGTGCCTGCTCAAACTCTGGTCGGCGATCACCAGTTTCGCCCGTATAGGCTTCAACAATGAGACCTCTGCTTTTCAGCCAGCTTGCGACCATGTTTGCATCACGCACAGTAAGCGTATAAATGATTCCGTGGCCTTGAAGAGTAGCAAGCTGTTCTGCCAGCCAGGCAAGGCGCTGGGCTTGATCAGGTAAGGATATGGTTTGCAGGGTCAGTGAAGGACGATTCAGATCACCGCGAAACACCTCCAAATGCGGCCCAAGCACTTCCGAGAGATCATCCATTACTCGATTGTTTGCTGTGGCTGTAGTTGCCAGAAGTCGCAGGTTTGGTGGTAACGTTTTAACAATCCGCTCCAGCAATCGATAGTGAGGGCGAAAGTCGTGGCCCCAGTCAGAAATACAATGAGCTTCGTCAATAACCAATATCGAAATCTGGGCCGCAAAACGAGCCAGAACATTGAAACGAAAGCGTTCATTCGCAAGCCGTTCAGGCGAAATGACCAGAATGTCAATCTCATTGCGACCGATACTCGCTTCAACAGCAACCCAGTCATCAGGATTGTCAGAATTAATCGTAGCGGCACGCACACCCATCCGTTCAGCCGCCTCAATCTGGTTTCGCATCAATGCAAGTAGGGGCGAAATCAGCAGAGCTGGACCATTACCCTCATCACGAAGCAGCCTGGTGGCAATAAAATAGACAAAACTCTTACCCCAGCCAGTTTTCTGGACAACGAGCAATCGCCCTCTGCCTTCAATGATGTAACGAATGGCATCCTCCTGGCTTTCACGGAAAACCGCATCGGGATAACCAGAACCAATCCGGAGAAGTTCTAACGCTCTTGAAGATTTATAACTCATTTGCTCTCTCTGTCAACCTTCATTATAAAAAGTGGTCGAATCTCCTGTACTAGCTGCCTTGCTGATTCAAGTTCTTTTTACCACTCGGTAATAAAATTATCCTTGTTGGAAGCAGCAAGACGCTGGAATTGTTAACTAGTGAGCTCAAACACTGTTAAATATACGAATATATTACACTAATCCAACCAATTTAAGGGCACATCAATTGCTGAGTTAAAAAATGAAAGGGAAACTTTACCTGCAGGCAGAAAAGAGCTATCCTCTCAGGAAAACTTTAGTTTTGTTGGGGTTCAGGAATCACCCCAACCTACATATGCGTACCTCAATTTGTTCCTGAGATCAATTTATTTAATGCATCCCATTTGAATAAATAGAGGTGCCCTTATGAAGAATATTCCTCACTTTGCAAAGAATATTCTCCATAACTTACCATGCTTGCATTCCTTAGCTCAATAGAACCGGCATGAACGGTGAATGGCACGCTTTATGTTATATAGAGTTAGATCGACAACTTATCGTCACGAAATCCTATGAAAAAGCGTCTGGTATTTGCCTTACTTGTCCAGTTATCTCTTACACCTGCACTGGCAAGGTCGGTGGAGGTGAATGCTCAGGCGGAGGATCTTTCGGCTCTTATCAGCACTGCACTCACCAACAACCCCGAATTGAAGGCTTCAGAAGCTCGCTGGCAGATGTTTGCCAGTAAAGCCAAACAGGCAAAGGCGCTCGATGACCCGATGGTGATGTTCAAGCTGCAGAACATGCTGACCAGAGAACCGGGAGTTTTTAATCAGGATCCAACATCCGCCAAAGTAGTCGGCATATCGCAACAACTCCCCTTCTGGGGAAAACGCGCTCTGCGGGAAAAAGTAGCTCAGAGTGAAGCGGAGTCTTACAAATGGGCGTTTGAAGAGCGCAAGCTTGAGCTGACAAAAATGGTGAAGGAGAACTATTACCAGCTTTGGGCTGTGAACAAGATGCTCGGAATTATTGACAAGAACCTGAAAATCCTCTCTAATTTTCTGACCATCAATGAGTTGAAGTACTCAGTCGGTCAGGGTGTGCAGCAGGATATCTACAAGGCTGGGCTTGAAAAGTCAAAGATGCTCGATATGCAGATTTCGCTGCAGCAGCAACGCAAAAGTCTGGAAGCCAACCTTAATTACCTTACGTATCGTTCGAGCAATACACCGATAGGCACTTTTGCTGATTTCACGCTCCCCCGCGTCTCCCTGTCGCGAGAACAATTGAACGAGGCTGCTCTCAATAATCGCCCACAGGTGAAAAGTCTGGCGAGTCTCGTCAACAAGGCTCAAGCGGCACGCAATCTGGCAAAAAAGGAGTCGTATCCTGATTTCAACCTCTCTGCAGAGTATATGTTCCGCGAACCGATAGCAACCGGAATGACTACCGATCCAGGCTACAACATGTTCAGTGTCGGCCTCTCCTTCAACCTGCCCATTCAGCAGCAGAAACGCCGCGCAGTGGTGGCCGAATCAACCTTTGAAACAAGCATGGCCACTGAAGAGCTCAATGCCTTGAAGAACAGCATCAGCTACACCATCAATGAAACCCTTTCCCAGCTTGACCGTCGACGTCAACAGGTGGAGCTCTACAGCGGAGGTATCATCCCTCAGTCGGGACAATCGCTGGAATCGGCACTCATCAGTTACAGGGTCAACAAGGTTGATTTTCTGACGCTGCTCGACAGCAGGATGAACCTCTTCAACTACGAACGGGAACTTTTCGAATCGAAGGCCGAATATATGATGAAGATTGCACAGCTTGAAGCTGTAGTGGGCAGTGATGTGACAACCGTACCTGCAGCACCTTCAGCCCCTGCATCTGAAGAGCACGAACATTCTAACAAATAACAATACCAACGTAAGAGTCATGGCACTGAACAAGAAATACGTAATTCCTCTGGTGATTATTCTGCTTGCAATTGCTGCCGGCGGAGGTTGGTTTGTGTGGCAGCATGCACCGGGCCAAAAAGGAGTTGAGGTCAAGCAGCTCTACACCTGCTCCATGCACTCTTTTATTATAAAGGATAAGCCCGGCCTCTGCCCGATATGCGGCATGGAATTGATCAAGAAAATTGATACCACTGTAAAAGCTGTCGCCAAGCCGACGGATACAAAGCCGCAGGCTGACATGCACGAGCATGTTACGCTGTCGGATAAACAGCGGATAATGGCTAATGTTGCTACGGTAGAGGCAAAAAATGAAACCCTGAACAAGGAGATCAACGCTGTCGGCATTGTGCAATACAATCAGTCGCGACAAGCCAAAGTCACCGCATGGATTGCCGGTCGCCTGGAAAAACTGAATGTCAACAGTATTGGAGCCTTCGTCAGCAAGGAAAAGCCTGTAGCGGAGATATACTCCCCTGACCTTGTTGCCACGCAGCAGGAGTATCTCCTCGCCCTTAAAAGCCGTGCACAGCTGAAAAACTCACCGATCGCTTCTATCTCCCAGAATGGTGAAGGCCTGGTTGCGTCGGCAAAACAACGCCTGCTGCTCTTTGGGGTCAAGGAGAGTCAGATTTCGGAACTTGAAAGGAGTGGCAAGCCAAATATCAGAATCCCTATCTATAGCCCTTTTTCAGGAGTTGTGATTGAAAAAATGGTTCAGCAGGGACAGTATGTCGCCATGGGTGAGGCTCTCTTCAACATCGCTGACCTCTCGAGCGTCTGGGTTGAAGTGGAGGTCTATGAGAATGAATTTTCGAATATCCACATTGGCCAGCAGGTGGAAATTCGCTCACAGTCTTTCCCCGACAAGCCTTCAACCGGCAGGATAGCATTTGTCTATCCCTTTCTCGATCCCAAGACCAGAACGGTCAAGGCCCGGGTTGAACTGGCTAATCCTGGCATGAGGCTGAAGCCTGAGATGTTTGTTAATGCGATCATCAGGGTGCCGCTCGCTCCGTCGATTGTTGTTCCTGCAACGGCAGTCATGAATACCGGCAAACGGCAGGTTGTGTGGGTGGAAAGCTCACCCGGCATGTTTGAATCACGGACGGTTCAGCTCGGGCAGCAGTCGGGCGAAAAAGTTCAAATTTTATCGGGCCTCCAGGCAGGCGACAAGGTGGCAGTATCGGGCGGATACCTTATTGACTCTGAATCCCAACTGAAATGATAGAAAAGATCATAGAGTATTCCACCCGTAACCGGGTTATTGTGCTGATGTTTTTTGCCCTTGTCATTGTCTGGGGCGGATGGTCGGTCTATAACACGCCGGTTGATGCAATTCCTGACCTGTCAGACAACCAGGTGATTGTTTTTACCGACTACCCCGGCCGGTCGCCGCAGGTGGTGGAAGACCAGGTGACCTACCCTCTTGCGGTCAACCTGCAGGGGCTTCCGCAGGTTCGTGCCGTTCGGGCATCGAGTGCTTTCGGCTTCTCGATGATTTATGTGATTTTCGAGGATAAGGCTGACATTTACTGGGCAAGAACCCGTGTGCTTGAGCGGCTGAACTATGCTGCATCGCTTCTGCCTACGGGGGTGGTGCCAACCCTTGGACCGGATGGTACGGGTGTGGGGCATGTGTTCTGGTACACCATTGAGGGGAAGGGATATGACCTGGAGCAGCTCAGAACCCTGCAGGACTGGTTTGTACGCTACCAGCTCAACACGGTGCAGGGAGTTGCGGAAGTAGCCTCAATAGGCGGATTTGTGCGGGAGTATCAGATTGATCTCGACCCGAACAAACTGTTTGCCTACGGCATCAAGGTCGGCAAAGTGATGGAGGCGGTAAAGGCTTCAAACAAGGATGTGGGAGGCAGACTGATCGAACAGGCTGATGCCGAGTACCTGATACGGGGAAGTGGATACGTGAAATCGAAAGCCGACCTGGAGAACATCGTTGTCGGAGCTGATATGCGCGGGACACCGGTCTATCTGAAAAATCTTGGTACTGTTCAGATTGGTGGAGCAATACGACGCGGTCTCTTGGAGATGAATGGTGAGGGTGAGAAGGTTGGCGGTATTGTGGTGATGCGGTACGGTGAAAATGCCAAAGAGGTTATTGACCGGGTAAAAACAAAAATAACGGAACTGGAGAAGGGGTTGCCTCCTGGTGTCAGGATAAAGGTCGCCTATGACCGTTCCGACCTGATATCGAGGGCTGTGGATACCCTGAAGGCGAACCTGATGGAGGAATCAATCGTTGTCTCCCTGGTCATTCTGGTTTTCCTGCTCCACTTTCCAAGTGCGCTGGTGATTATACTCACCCTGCCGATTTCTGTGCTGATTGCGTTTATCACCATGAAGCTTATGGGGGTCACCTCCAATATCATGTCGCTCGGCGGTATTGCCATCGCAATCGGCGTGCTGGTTGACGCCGGGGTTATTATGGTGGAGAACTGCTATCGCCACCTTTCGGAGATGCCGCCTGAGGAGAGAGCAAAAAAACGGCTTGAGGTGATTATTACATCAGCCAAGCAGGTTGGTCGGGCGATATTTTTCTCTCTGGCGATTATTGTGCTCTCGTTTGTGCCGGTATTCATGCTGGAGGGACAGGAGGGAAAACTGTTCCATCCGCTGGCTTTTACCAAGACATTCTCAATGATGGGGTCGGCCATTATTGCCATTACGCTGGTACCGGTGCTGATGTACTTTTTCATGCGCGGCAAGATGCCTCCAGAAAGCTCAAATCCCGTTTCTACCTTTTTCATCAAACTCTATTCGCCGGTTATCCGCTGGGTGCTGAAATGGAAGAAAACGACCATTGCCCTTAACCTGCTGGCTCTCGCCATTGCAGTGCCCTTGTTCATGAATCTCGGTTCGGAGTTTATGCCGCCTCTTGATGAAGGCTCGCTGCTCTATATGCCGGTGACTCTGCCGAACGTCTCCATCACGGAGGCAAAACGGATTATCCAGGTGCAGGACACCATCATTAAAAGCGTGCCTGAGGTTGAGCATGTGCTCGGTAAGGTGGGGCGGGCTGAAACCTCCACTGATCCGGCTCCGGTATCGATGTTTGAAAGCATCATCATCCTGAAACCGAAAGCGGAGTGGCGCAAGGGATTGACGAAGGCTGACATTGTTGCGGAACTGGACTCTAAGCTGCAGCAGACAGGTGTGCGCAACGGATGGACGCAGCCGATCATCAACCGCATCAACATGCTCTCGACCGGTGTGCGCACGGACCTTGGGGTAAAGATATTCGGCAATGATCTGAATGTGCTCAAGGATCTTGCTATTCAGGCTGAAACAATTCTCAAACCGATCAACGGGGCGGCCGACGTGGTGGCTGAACGGGTTACCGGAGGCAACTACCTTGACATCGACATTGATCGTCAGGCAGCAGCCCGGTACGGGGTAAGTGTGGGAGATATACAGGATGTCATTGAGACCGCACTCGGCGGCGAGATGCTTTCGACAACGGTTGAAGGACGAAACCGGTTTCCGATCCGCATCCGCTACCTGCGTGACTACCGTGATAACATTGACTCGATCCGGCGTATTCTGGTGGGGGGTATGGAGGGCAGCCAGATTCCCCTGTCGCTGGTGACAAAACTGAAAATATCCACCGGTGCGCCTGAGATCAACAGCGAGGGAGGGTTGCTGCGGTCGCTGGTTTATCTTAACGTCCGTGGCCGCGATATGGGCGGCTTTGTAACCGAGGCCAAACAGGTACTGGAACAAAAGCTCAAACTGCCGGCCGGTTATTACGTGGCATGGTCGGGGCAATGGGAGAACCAGATTCGTGCAAAGGCACGGCTGCAGGTACTTATTCCCTTGGGCATGGTGATTATCTTTATCCTGCTCTTTTTTACCTTCCATTCAGCCATAGAAGCCTCCATGGTGATGCTCTCGGTGCCTTTCGCCCTTGTGGGTGGGGTCTATCTGGTATCGGCTCTGGGGTATAACCTCTCTGTTGCGGTCTGGGTAGGGTTTATTGCCTTATATGGAATCGCTGTGGAAACCGGGGTTGTGATGGTGATTTACCTGCACGAGGCGCTGGACAAGAAACTTGTCAATGGACCATGCACTGAACAGGATATCTATGATGCGGCATTTGAAGGGGCGGTGCTCAGGCTGCGGCCAAAACTTATGACGGTTGCTGTGGCCCTCCTGGGGCTGATTCCAATCATGTGGTCAACCGGGACGGGTGCCGATGTGATGAAACCTATTGCTGCGCCAATGATCGGGGGGATGATTTCCTCTGCAGTGCATGTGCTCATTATGACGCCAGTGATCTTTGTGCTGATGAAGACACGCGATCTGAAAAAAGGGCGACTGCACCATTCGGGCATGAAACACTGAGAATACAAAAGCCCGGCAGTTACCGGGCTTTCAGGAGACTCACTGAAAAGGGAGTTACTTCCCCATCGGCATATGCTCATGGTCATGACCGGATGGCGGAGGCTGTACACACGGCATATAAGCCTTCATGTTCTCCATCTGATCAATTTTTTTATCAATCTCTTTCAGTATTGCTTTTTTCTCTGACGGGCCAACACCCTTTATGATCTTCTGCTGCATTTTAATAATATCAACCATGGAGTGCATGCTATCGTACATGGGGTTTTTCATGGGCATTGGCTTATCACCCATCATCGGACACATGGGAGGCATTGTACCAGCCTGATCCATCTTCATGGCTTTATTGGGCATTTGACCCTGCATCATACCGTCTTTCGGCTCTGCACTTGCAGTTGCAGTTGCACTGAACAGCGTCAAACATGCCAGAACAGTCAATAACTTTTTCATTTTTTTTCTCCGTTAAACAGTTTGCATTGAGCTTGTGGGACTCATAACAACCGCAATTGAACAACCACTTTTGTAACCGTCCTGCATAATAACAAATAGTCGCATTATCAGTTTAGTATACTCTCTTTTGGGGAATATGCTTCACAAGTGTTGAATATTCTCCATAGCAACGCAAGCAGCTAGCATACAAAGGAACGCCAGGAGAGGCAATCGTGTTCTGGCATGGAAAATGATAGTGATAATGGAAGGTATTATGAAGGGTTTCAACAAGATCAATCAAAATAGAAGCACTACCATGAAAACAAGCATACTGATCACTATAGCACTTTTTACCTGTACAGCGACGACAGCATTGTTCGCTGCTGACCAGAAATCGACGTCAAATGGTACAACAACCGTGGCACCTCAAAACAGCGGTGTAAAAACATTTACCATACTCTATTCAAATGCCAAAAATATCGCGCCAAATACGTTTACGGTAAACAAAGGCGAAAGAGTACGACTTGAAGTCAATCCACTGGATACAGCCACCGGGTGCATGAATACCATTATGGTGCCGGGATTGTGGGACAAACCTGAACCGATTATCAAGGGTAAAAAGATTGTTATGGAATTTACGCCTAAACGGGCAGGTTCTTATAAGATAACCTGTGCCATGGGGGTGAACCGCGGGGTTATTGTGGTGAAGTGAAAGAGTGTGCTGAGCGAAATCAGTTGGCAGTTGGCAGTTGGCAGTTGGCAGGAAGAAAGGAAAAATAGGGCCTATGAGACCTATGGGCCCTATAGGACTTATAAAGAGAGTATACTAAGACTTGGCTATGACGAGTAGGACTTATAGCGTGAAGGGGATGCATTGTGCGAGTTGTGCGGCGATTATTACCAAGAAGCTTTCGAAGGTTGAGGGGATTAGAGAGGTTAGTGTCAATCTTGCGACTGAGAAGGCAAAGCTTGATTTTGAAAGCAATGCACTGTCAGCGGAGGCGGTTAATGATGTCATCAGCAAATATGGCTTTACCTTCAGTGCTGATCAAACGGACGAGAGGGGTAATGCTCGCCTTTTAAAGGTGGAAAAGGAGATAGTGCTTCAGGAGCAGCTTCGCAAGGTGCAGTTTGCTCTGCCGGTGGCTCTGCTTGTGTTTATACTGATGATGTGGGATACCGGTTCAATGTTTTTCTCCTTTATCCCGAAGCTGCCGATTTCCATGGAGGTGTTCAATATCATCTCTATGGTTATTGCCACCTATATGGTGTTCTGGATCGGGGCTCCATTTCTGCACGGAATATCGATGTATGTTAAAAGCGGTGCGGCGAGCATGGATACGCTGATCGGCATCGGGACTCTGACAGCGTATGTGTACAGTGCTGTTGTGACGCTGATTCCCTTTGTAAGAGAGCAGCTGCATTTACCCTACTATACCTACTTCGATGTGACTATTGTGGTGATTGGCTTTGTGCTGCTGGGAAAATACCTTGAAGCACGCTCAAAGATGAAGACCGGTGAGGCTATCGAAAAGCTGATTGGGCTGCAGGCTAAATCGGCCCTTGTGATACGGGAGGGAAAGGAGATCGAGATTGCGGTGGAAGAGGTGAGAACCGGCGATGCTGTTATTGTGAAACCCGGGGGTAAAATACCGGTTGACGGCACCATTACCCAGGGGTATTCCTCTCTTGATGAATCGATGGT
>CAIXLG010000042.1 GCA_903920215.1 uncultured Chlorobiaceae bacterium | reverse complement strand
CTGTCTTCATGGAAGACAATTAGATTTCTCTTGAGGTTGAGGCCACACCTACTATTTTAAAAGTGACAATGCAGCTCGGCACATTGAAGACGCCGCTGTCTGTTCATAACAGGTTCAATGAGATGGGCTGGTCAAAGTATAATAAAGGTCATTGGATGACTGCTGACATGCAGATTGAACGATGACGGTGTGTCTTTCCGGCCAAGCTATAACGGAGTGGATGGGAAAGAAATATTTTCTTTCAAAATAATTCCTCTTTTTGCTTGGATTTTTACATAACAGTGCTGAGTGCTCAGTGCTGAGCGAAGTCATGAGAGGTGGCAGTTGGCAATTGCCAACTGCCTTATTGTTTTTCTTTAGTCCGCCTGGGAGAGTTCGGGCTGAAGGTTGAGGTTGAGAAAAAAGACTGAACTTCCAAAAACAAACCCGCTGATGCTGAGGAGTATGCCGTTTTGAAGAAAGAATGCCACTATTATGGCTGTTGCTGCAAGTAACAGCACGGTCAATTGCCGGAATGCTTTTTTTCTGGTGTTTTCGCTCAGGATTACGGAGAGTACTTTGTCGCTCCGGAGGAGGTCAAGGGAGTTGGTACGGACAATGGCGGGGATGACTATGTAGATCATACCGATAAATGAGCAGGTTATCCAGCCGAGCAGCGCGGCATGGGTATGTGCGTGGTAGATCCACATTCTGTCGATACGGAGGGGGGGAACTGTACCAAATGCCACGCCTTTGAGGAAGTAAATAGTCATGATGCCGAAGCCGCTTGTGGCAAAGAGAAGTGCCAGGCCGCTGAGGAGAAAGGCCAGTGCCGGATGGTGGAAGTTCTCTTTGAAAAAGTTGTAAAGGTAAACGGCGAAGCTGCCGAGGAGCGCCATGACACCGAAGAGCAGGATATGGCTGATGAGCATCATGCCGAGGTAGTAACCGGCGAGGATAACAATCAGAAAGAGCAGTACTCCACCGACAAAAATATAAAACCAGAGGCTGAAGAGACGCTTGATAAGCTCACGCTTTGAGGATTTGCTCCAGGCATAGGTGTAGAGGAAGCCCATGACGCTGATGCTGAGTGGAAACGAGGAGCCGAGAAAATAGGAGGACTGGGTGACAAAAAACGGAATGATGCTTTGCTGGGGAAAGGCTTCTTTGAGACCGAGGGTAAAGAGGCCGAGGTTGGCGTTGAGCAGAAAGAGAACATCAAAGATGTAGTAGCGGACGGAGACCTCTTTCCAGATTTTCGGGATTGAAAGTGTGGTGAATATCTCCTTGAGCGGCCCGGCAACGACAACCATGAGCAGCAGGCCTGTAAGTGCCTTGAGAAGCGGCCACTCCATGGCGATTGCCACGGTGATCATGACGAGAGCGAGTATGACCGTATAGATATAGCGCTGCTGCTTGAGAGGATCGACTTTGAGTTCGGGGTAGATTGTCGCGGTGAGGTAACGGTTGAGAATGAGGATTGCGAGGTTGCCGAAACCGATAAAGAAAATGTAGGGATGCAGCTTAAGGAGCAAATGGCTGCCTGTCATAACCCCGCCCGCACCAAGAAAGGAGGCTATGGTAATGACTGTGACTGAAACATAAAGAAAGAGCCGTGCAACGGCACTTAACTTTCCTTCATAACTATGCGCTTTCATTACAGTGTGGGGGTTTTATTTTTGTGCATCTCGATAAGAGCTATCACTGAGAGAACAATAAGCGAAATATTGAGCGTCAGCGGGTTGAAGGGTAAGGTAAACATTGCCGGCTCAAAGAGAAGCACGAAGAGAAGAAGGCCGGTCAACGCCACTATATTGAGCCAGAAAAGCCAGCTCGATGCAGCAAACAGAAGGAGAAGTCCGAAGAGTATCTCCCCTGCTCCCATCCAGAAGATGGCCTCACATACCCACTGATAGACTGGAATGACGTGACCGAGAAGATCGATTTCACCCCGACTCTGACAGACTATTTTTGGAACCGCTCCCTGGTATATCCATGAAAAGGCAAGGGCGATGCGGCAAAGGAGCAATGTGGGTGTTTGATTTGACAAAAAACGCATTGACTCTCCTGTGGTTACATCTTATATACTGCCGGATTATACTACAATATAAGTGAATAAAGTGAAATCAGCTGGAAGTTGGTTTGTTGGGGTTCAGGAATCACCCCAACCTACAGATGCAATAACTTCTCACTTTTAGGGGTGCCCATGCGTGAATTATTTTTGGGGGTTTGGTTTGGTTTTGGGCGTGCGGATGGATGAAAATTTTGTGCGAAGTTT
>CAIXLG010000041.1 GCA_903920215.1 uncultured Chlorobiaceae bacterium | reverse complement strand
TACTTCTATGTCAGAACGACCGGTCCATGAACTTATCAAGGAACTCTCCGGAGTGCTTGTTCAACTCTCCGATAAAGTGCTGGAGAATTTTTTTCTCTCCCTGAATGCGATAAAACATCACGATGCGGAGAGTGCCCGCCGTATCAGAATGGTTGATGATGAAATTGATACGGCTGAGGTTGACCTTGAGGAGCGCTGTCTGGCTTTTCTTGCCCTGCAACAGCCGGTTGCACGAGATCTGCGTACCATTGTCACTATCATGAAGATCAACGACGATCTTGAGCGTATCGGCGACCTGGCGGTGCATATTATTGACCGTATGCCTGAAATCAGCACTGATATGCTCGAATCATTTGAATTCGAGACCATGGGTATGCACGCCGGGGTCATGGTAAAACAGTCGATTGAGGCTTTCATCTCCAAAGACCGCAATCTGGCGGATGAAGTGTGTGCGCTGGATGAAGAGATTGATGTGATGCACCGTGCGGCCTTTAAGAAGGTAACAAAGCTGATGAAAAGTCAGGATGCCAATGTTGATGAACTCATAGCGGCATTAAGCATTTCAAGGTATATCGAACGTATGGCAGACCATGCCACAAGGATAGCCCGCGAAGTTATTTATCTCATAACCGGTGAAATTGTCCGTCATAAGGGTGATTTCTATGAAAACCTGCTCGAATCCCTTGATGAGTAGATAGTTGGGAGTGGTCGACAATGACGATGACATCAAGGTTTGGATAATCTGAATTTAAATAGTGGAAGGTAAAACAATGACAAATAAATTAACAACAGTAACCTTCAAAGATGTCATGGGCAAGGTGGACGGTAAGGGTGACATGGATTGTTCACATAAAGGATTAACCTCTCTTGAAGGCTGCCCTGAAGAAGTGGAGGGTCATTTCAATTGTTCAGGAAATCTGCTCACAACTCTAAATGGAGCCCCTCAAAAAGTCGGAGGCGATTTTTGTTGCTCAGATAACCAGCTTACCTCACTCGAAGGTACTCCTGACGAAGTTGATAATTTTGATTGTTCACACAATCTGTTAACCTCTCTCGAAGGTGCCCCGAAGGAGGTCCAGGGAGATTTTGATTGTAATAACAACAAGTTAACCTCACTCACGGGTATTCCCAAGCGGGTGAAGGGCAACTTCGACTGTTCCGCTAACCTTTTGACCACTCTCGAGGGTGGTCCTCATAAGGTTGGAGGCGATTTCTCCTGTTCAGATAACCAGCTTGCCTCACTCGAAGGCTCTCCTCACGAAGTGATTGATTTTGATTGTTCCGCTAACCAGTTGACCTCACTCGATGGTGGACCTGACAATGTTCGAGGGGATTTTGACTGTTCAAATAATTTGCTGACCTCTCTTGTTGGTGCCCCTGATTTTGTGGTCGGCGATTTCTCTTGTGCGGGTAATCAGCTCACTTCACTTAAGGGGGGACCGGTCGAAGTATATGGCAACTTCGATTGTTCAAATCATCAGTTGACATCCCTCAAGGGAGCCCCAAAAGAGGTTGGGGGATATTTTAATTGTTCAGGTAATCATCTGACGTCACTCAGAGGCACACCTCAGGAAGTAGGTGAATTTAATTGTTCAAATAATCAGCTCAACTCATTTGATGGTATCCCGGATAAAATTCAAGGACACTTTGATTGTTCCAGGAACCTGCTGACATCCCTCAAAGGTGCCCCTAAAAAAGTTAAAGGCGATTTCAATTGCGCAAATAATCTGCTGACATCCCTCAAGGGCTCCCCTAAAAAGGTTAAAGGCAATTTTGATTGTTCGGGGAACCCGCTAACGACACTTGATGGTGCTTTAAAAAAAGTTGGCGGAGTTTTTATTTGCGGCGAACATGCCGAAATATTTACTGAAGAACAAGTGAGGGCAGTTTGTAATGTAAAAGGGAACTATATCGATATCTCCTTTTTAAATTGATGATTAAGGTATCTTCCATTCACGCTGGCAACGTATGTACATCACGACGAAAACATTGTTTTTTACACTGAAGTCACCAGATGACTACAAGGTGATATTGGAAAAAGTTATTCCTTCCGAATGGCAGCTCAATGCACTTTCATCAACCAGAGAGCAGCTTGATTTTTACGATACGTTTGAATGGACTGCCTTCGAAAAAAAAGTTGTTATCATAAAAAAAAAGGCTTCACTCTCTCTTGTCGACCTCAATACAGGCCATGACATCGTCTCTGTTGCATTCAGCCGCAATCCATCCGTTTTTTTCCCCAATGACCTTCCAAAAGGAAAACTGAAAGATGTTCTCTCTGTGTACAGCGATATAAGAGCTTTCATCAGGCTTTGTTCCGTTGATACTCTCATTCGCACGTACAACATCCTTGACGACAATGAAAAAAACATTGGCATGCTCACCTTAACCTCATTATGTCTTGCCGATAAGAAAACTCAGGAGCCTTTCGCATCGCTTCTTTCTTTGATACCATTACGAGGATATCAGGAAGAAATAGAGAAAGCAGTACGTCATAACTTGCATAGGAGCACTCTTGATTTCAAAGAACTTTTTCATTTGATCATGACGATGTCCGGGCAAAATGTTCAAGGCTACTCCTCAAAAATTCTTCTCTCTCTTGATCCAGATGCCCCCATTTATGAAAGCACCCAACGCCTGCTCCAATGGACGCTCTCGATCCTGCAAAAGAATGAATATGGCATCATCAATAACATCGATACCGAGTTTCTGCACGACTATCGGGTAGCCATTCGCCGAACCCGGTCGATACTCAAGCAACTTAAAGGGGTTTTTGATCCAAAAGAAACCGCGTTTTAT